>JBEKEW010000126.1:0-4361 GCA_050013635.1 Thermoplasmata archaeon
CCGAAGTCGAGGTATTGCGACTGAACTCCCCACGGGTCGGTCGTGGTGAAGGTCGCCTCCACACTGGTGGTGTTCAGGATGTAGGGAGTGATCGTCCCCGTGGTGTTGCGGAGTCCAAAGTCCGCGATCCCCATCGGTGCGGGAGGAGAGGCATAGAGCGGGATCACATGGCCCGCGGTCTCGGAGGCGGGATAGACCGGCGCGTTGAGGTTCGGGGGCTCGAAGTGGGAGAGCGGCTGGCCCGCGTTGACCGTGGCCTGCTGCGCGGCGTTGACCGCGGCGATGCGCGAGGAGGAGACCGACATCAACGAGGCGTGAGCGGAGGGGGCCGCATTCGCGAGGGTGGCGATGGCCGAGGAACTCAGCGCGGACGTCGCGCTCGCGGAGGTGAGGGGCGATGCCGTCACGGCCGGCGTCGTCGACGCTGCGGCACTGGCCCCGGAGCTGGTCGGCGAGGACCCGACCGCTGCCGCCGATGAGGCGACCATGACGATCACAACGGCAATGGCAGCCCAGGTAATCCAGCGATTCGCCAGCATACGATGGGATGCAAGACGTCGCCCGCATATCTGTATGTCGGCCCGACTCAATTTGCCCCTGGGGGACCCCTGGAAGGCAGGGACGAGCGTTCCCGACACTGAGCGCGCGCCCGTGCGGGTGCCGGCCATCCCACCCGAGCTGAACTCCGGTCTGACACGAGCGGGATGGACTACCCTTGAGGACCGGGGATCTTGAGCAAACCTGGACTTGGCCCTGAGCTGGGCCTTCCTGGGACATGCCTGTGCCCTGGCCGTTTGCCGCGGCGGGGCTGAAGGCCTTCCTGTATGGGTGGGAGGGACCGTCACGTGGAGACTTGGGACACGGGACCTACACCTATGCTCCTCTCGCACAGCCCGTGCGAGGCGGCGCCCCGAGCGAAGGCCCCCTACCGCGGCGCAAAGATCGCCCACGCCGCCGTAAGGCGCGGGCGACCCCCTTGGTCGGCTAAACCGTTGATCTCGATTCAGTCCGGCCGGCCGCTCACCGCGACCGGCGTGCCGGCCGACAACGCCGTGGGCACGGGCGGGATCAGTGTGTACGTGATGCTGACGGGCGTCGCCCCCGAGACCGTGAGCGCCCCGCTCGCCGGAGAGGGAGCGTAGCCGCTCGTTGTCGCCACCGAGTAGCTGTACGTCCCCGCCGCCATATGGAAGACGATCGACGTACCGGTCGAGACCGTGATCTGACCCGCGAACGCCACCGCCCAGACCGTCCCGCTCGGCAACCCGCTCTCCGTGAACGTCACCGCGAACGTCGGTGCGCTGTACGTTACCCCGATCGACACCGACGCAGCCGTGATCGTCGTCGACGATCCCGACGGGGTCGTATACCCGACCACCGCACCATACGAGTAGGTGTATGCGCCCGCCACGAGCCCGCTGAAGGTGATCGTGCTACCCGTCGACGACAGCGTACCCTGGCCGGTCACCGTCACGCTCCACGACGTGCCCGCCACGAGCCCGTTCTCGGTGAACTGCAGCGAGTACGTCGCCGCGGCCGCCGTCGAGAACGTGATCGAAGTGGACGAACCGCTGCCCGCCACCGTGATGCTCCCGCTCGAAGGCGCCGCCGTGTAGCCGGCCACCGACGCCACCATGTAGGCATACGTCCCGTTCGGAACCGTGAAGCTGATCGTCCCGCTCGTCGCGCCCTTCAAGGCGCCTCCGAACTGGACCGCCCACGCCCCCGCATAGGTGCCTCCCTGCGTGAACGACACCGTGTACATCACCGTCGAATACGTCACCGGCACGTTCACCGCGGCGCTCGTCACCGTCACCGACCCGCTCGTCGGGCTCGCGGATGCTCCCGCGATCGCTCCGATCGTGTAGCTGTACGTCCCGGGCGTCTCGATGAACGCGATCGTGTTCGTTGTCGAGGTGTGCAGAACGGAGTTCAACGTCGCGGACCAACTGGTCCCGGAAGCGAGGCCGACCTCCGTGAACGTCACGACGTATCCGGTCGTGCTGAACGCGATGTTCGCCGCGAGCGTCGTCCCTTGAACCGTAACGGGGCCCGACGCGGGGCTGGCCGTCGCTCCAGGTACCGACGATACCGTGTAGGCGAACGAGCCGTTCGCCGTCTGGAACGTCACCGACGGGGTGGTCGAACCCTGGACCACGCCGTTGACCATGAGGGCCCACGCCGTCCCCGGCGCAAGTCCCGACTCGGTGAACGTCAACGAGTTCGTGGTGCCACCATGGGTCGGTGTGAAGGTAATCGGGACGCTCACCGAATAGCCCCAAAGCAAGAACGATCCGCTCGGTGTCGTAGTGTATCCGGGGACACTGGCCACGGCATATCCCGTGGTGGAGTTCGTTAGCTGGAAGGTGATCGTGCTGGTCGTGGAGTACTGCGTGCTCGTGTACCCGATGAGCCCGCCGAACGTCGCTCCGTTGTAGACCGTCACGGACCAGTTCGTCCCGCCGGGGAGACCGGTCTCGGTGAACGTAGCCGGATACACCGTCTGACTGAAGGTGATCGGCTCCGCGATCGTGGTGCCGACCACCGTGATCGTTCCCTTCGAGGGCGAGGGGAAGTAGCCGGTGTTGGGCAGGCCCCCCGTGTTCGCCGGTGTGTACTTGCTGCCGATCGTGAAGTTGTACGTCCCATTGGCGAGGTTGAACACCACCGACGTCGCCGTACTGGTGGCCGTGGTTTGGCCGGTAACGGCCACGATCCAGGCGAAGCCGACCGGGGCGAGCGTCAGGCCGCTCTCGGTGAACGTCACGGCGTACTTCGCCGCGACGGGGGGCACGGAACCGAACGGCACGGGAATGCCGAGCGGGGCGCCCACGACCGTGAACGAGCCGGGGCTCGAGGAGTTGTGCGTCCCCGCGCCCGGCGCCGCGTACGTGTACGATCCATTGCCCAGGGTGAGGACGTTCGTCGTGGTCGTCGAACTCACCGAGGTCTGGCCCGTCACGTTCACGAACCACTTCGTCCCCGTTACGAGGCCCGACTCCGTGAAGGTCACCGCGAACTTCCCCGCAGAGAACGTGACCGACTTCGCGACGGTCCCGCCCGTCACGTTGAAGGTCCCGACCGCTGCGGTCGACGGGATCGTCGTGGAGGAGTTATCCCCGGTCCGGAGCGAGTAGGAGTAGAACCCGGAGGGCGATGTCCCGTTCGGGAGCGTGATCGCCGCCGTCGTGCTCGTGCTGGTCACCGACGCGCGTCCGCTCACGTTGAGATACCAACGAACGGGAGCCGCGATGCCGGACTCGGTGAACGTCACCGCATACGAATACAGGAACGCGACCGTGAAACCGGTCGAGGCTCCCGCCACAACGACGCTCCCCGAGGTCGGTGCGATCGAGCGCGATGCCGGGAGCGTGTAGAGAGCCCAGTTGACGGTTCCGTTCGGCGCCCAGTAGGTCGCCGTCAACGTGCTCGTCGCGTTGAGCACGTTCTGTACCAGCGTCGTGAGGCCCGTCAGGGGTGAGAACACGGGCACATTGGCGAGTCGAACGGCCCACGCGGGGATCACGTTCCCACCGGTCGCCGCGCCACTCTCGGTGACCGTTACCGGGTAGAGCCCGGCGCCGATCCTTCCGTAGACGGTGAGCGGAGCGAAGTCGCCGCTACCGGCATGGGCGATGTTGCCGGTGGCGGTGTAGGTGGACTGCCGGTCGGTGTAGGGGATGAGCCCGTACGGATCCTGGTGAAGTCCATAGTTGAACCAGTAGTTTCCGCCCTGGTAGTTCTGCCCCAGAATGTTCGCTCCCCCCAGCGTGACGCCGTCCACATTGATCGTGTACGACACGGGCGCCGTCCCGAGCGGCGAGCCGGGCTGGGTCGTCACGTTCCAGAAGTTCGTATTGCCACTCGACGAGGATACGGTCGTCGTGGCATTGTTGTAGAACTCGTTATTGTAGATGTGATCCCCACTTTCGGCGTCGGTGAGGCCCCCGGAAGGGGCCGTGGTGCCCGAGGCCTGGCGGACGGTCGCATACCAGATGTTGTCGTAGACATAGTTGTGAGTGCCGCCCCCGGTGAAGTCCACTCCCTCGCTCGAGTTGTTAAAGTGGTCGCCGGCGAGGATGACGTTCTGCACGTCGCTGGCGATCAGGGTGTAGCCATTGGCCCCTGCCGAAGCGAACCACCCGCTGATGTTCGTCGCACCGGTGATCGCGAGGTTCTGGGTGTGGTAGAGGTAGATCTGGAGGTGGTTCACGAGCGGGGTCGGACCGTCCGCGGTGGTTGTGAGGAACCAGGCCTCCCACCACGGGTACGTGATCGAGAGGGTCGGGAACGGCGCCCACTTGGTGTAGGCGGTGGTGGCGTTGACGTACACGCCCTCCCAGTTCTCGAACGGCCATTGG
>JBEKEW010000127.1:0-4334 GCA_050013635.1 Thermoplasmata archaeon
CTGGCTCGTACTACGCGTACAGCCCCGAGATCTACTTTTTCGGGCTCCTCGCGTGGGCGGTTGCGTTCATCGTCCTTGCGTTCGTGCTCGGGCGTCGGGCACTCCGCACACCGTAGGCCCCAGCTCTAGACTCCGCTGGCCGTTAGGAACAGGAAGTACCCCGCGAACGCGAAGATGAGGACGGCGGAGCCGAGGACGACCCACCTGCGAGCGGCCGGGTACCGTCCGACGCCCTTCTGAATCAGGTAGGAGAAGCAGAGCACGTAGACCACGATCGCTCCAAACAGGCCCGCGAACAGCAACGCCCCGCCCGCGTAGGCGAAGGCGAGCCCCGCGGTCAACCACCAGAGAATCTGAAACGGGTTGCTGAGACCGAGACCGAACCCCTGTAGGTACACTTGCCACCCGGGCCGACCGACCGGAACCGCGTTCTCCTGGGAACGAAAGATGAGGATTCCGAACCCGATCATCACCACCGCGCCCAGGAGGTACACATACCGGACGTACGTGCCGAGGTCGATGACCGAACTGAGGAGGAAGACGATCCCGGCGAGGACCCCGTCGGCCGTCAGTGCGCCCATCCCTGCGAGGAACCCCCGCTTCCACGAATCGACCGAGAGCGACGTGATGAACGCCGTCATCGGCCCGGGTGGGGCCGCGAGCGAGACTCCGAGGACGATCCCGAGGAGGATAGAAGCTAGGAGATCCATTCGACGGCCGACCCCCTCGCCCGGGAAGCATCGCGGTCTCCACGACGGGCGTCGACCCGCGGGTCAACCTGTAGCATGCGGGGTCCTGCAGCTCGGAACCGTCGCGTCGAGCATTTCGGCCACGGACGCACTAGATAATGAGGGGCGTCGGCTGACACTCTTCAGGTAGTACCATGACACAGACATGCCCGGACTGCGGGACGCCGGTCGAATACGTCGAGCGAGCAGCCCAGGTCCTGACCGGAAACTGCGCCGACTGCGGACACGCGTTCACGATCCTCCAAGGCGCACCCGACGACGTCTCCAACCTTCCCGCGCGTGCTGCAAAAGGAGCTCGAACGCCGACGGGGGAGGGCGACGAGCCCGTGGAGATCGCGGGAGACCGCCCGAAGTGCGACGACTGCGGATCGACCCTTTCGTTCCGCATCGCGGAAGGCCGCGGGGTGGAAGGGGTCTGCCCCGGCTGCCAATCGAAGTTCGCCTACGTCCTGTCCGGTGGAGAAGCCGAGAGCGCTCCGAGGATGCGGCCGTACCGGGAACGGCCCTCCGGCGGGCGTGACGCAGACTTTGGTGCCCCGCGCTCCCGACCCTGCCGCGAATGCGGCGGCCCGCTGCGCTTCGCCACGAACCCGGACGGGACCGTCGGGGGCGAATGTAGCTCCTGCGGGAACAAGTTCACGTTGCCTCCGCGTCGGGACGACGACGGGGGGGGGCGTGGGGACCGTGGCGGGGGACGACCGTTCAATCGTAACTACGCTCCCCGATCGGGCGGAGGCGGCCGATGGTCTCCGGGCGGCGGACGCGGAGGTCCGCGCCGGTTCGACGGTCCCCGGGGCGCTCCTCGCAGCCGGGAAGGCGCCCGCGGTGGCGACGACCGCGACGACTATCGGAAGCGTCGACGCCCCTCCCGCGACTGAGTCTGGGACGGCTCGCGCCGGTGCGACGCCGGCCGGCCCGTTCGGCGGGGGACCCATCTACGTCGGAGGGTCCCTGCGCGCTTCACGCGGTGGGGGTCGTTCGCTTAGGGGGAGCGCTTCCTCGGGCATGCGGGCCCAGCCGGCGATATATCGCGGGGGGGCGTAGGGAAGGGCATGGGGCTGAAGGCGAAGGATATCATGGATCCTCATGTCCTCACGGTCGACGTCGGAACCGACGCACAGTCGTGCGCGAAGATGCTGGTCGGTCATCACCAGCGCTGCGCCCTCCTCGGCACCGATACGTTGCCGATCCGCGGGATCGTGACCGAGTGGGACATCATCGAGAAGGTCGTCGCTCTCGGGCGGGACCCGGCGAGCGTGCGGGTAGAGGAGATCGCTTCGTTCCCGGTCGAGACGTGCCCGGTCGACATGCCCACCGACGAGGTGGTCGCGCGCATGGTGGAGCGCGAGATCCGGCGGATGGTCGTGATCCACGGGGATCGCGTGGTCGGTGTGATCACCGCAAGATGCGTCATGTCCAGCTTCCGCAAGTACATCGACCAGCTCTCCGCCGAGATCGCCGGGTACCAGTCGAGCAACATGCCGACCGGTAACTGAAGCCCGCCGTTCCAGCCGTGACTCGATTCCGTACGGGTCCCCCGCCGCGCTCGGCGGAGGGCAGCGCCGAGAGAACCATCTCCGACTGAGGCACGCGATGCAGTACAAGTGGCTGGTCCTCTCCAACACCACGATCGCGACGCTGATGGCCGCGCTCGACACCAACATCGTGCTCATCGCGCTCCCGACGATCGGGCGGCAGCTTCCGAACACCTCCGCCACGAGCCTCCTGTGGATCCTGCTCGGCTATTCGCTCGTCACCGCCGTCGTGCTGCTGAACTTCGGCCGCCTCTCCGACATGTTCGGACGGGTTCGGCTCTACGTGCTCGGCTTCGCGATCTTCACGGTCGGTTCCCTCCTCTGCGGGTTCTCCCAGACCGGCACCGAGCTCGTCGTCTTCCGGATGGTCCAGGCGATCGGTGCCGGCTTCCTCTTCTCCAACTCCGCGGCGATCATCACCGACGCATTCCCTCCGAACGAACGGGGCCGCGCCCTCGGCATCAACCAGGTCTCGATCGTCGTCGGTGCCGTCGTGGGTCTCGTGCTCGGCGGGGTCATCACGACCACGATCGGTTGGCAATGGATCTTCTTCATCAACGTCCCCATCGGGACCATCGCCACGCTGCGGGCCCACCGCGATCTGCACGAGCTCCAGAAGCCGCAGCGGGAACAACCCATCGACTGGGTCGGGAACGTCGTCTTCGCCGCGGGGCTCGGGCTCCTCCTCGTGGCCCTGACGTTCGGCGCCCTGGGGCAATGGACAATCCCGGAGGCGATCGTCGGCCTGATCGCGGGGCTCGCGTTGATCGTCTCGTTCGTCTTCATCGAACGGAGGGAGCGGTTCCCGATGTTGGACCTCTCGCTCTTCCGCAACCGCGAGTTCACCGATACCGCCGTCGCCCTCTTCCTGAACGCCCTCGCACGCGGGGCGTTCGTCTTCGTCATGGTGTTCTATCTCCAGGGCCCGCCCGCGTACCTGAGCCCGCTCACGGCGGGGCTCATCCTGATCCCGGTCTCCGCGTCGCTCGCATGCGCCGGCCCGTTAAGCGGGATCTTCTCGGACCGGTACGGACGGAGGTGGTTCACCGTCGCGGGCCTGGCGATCAGCGGGGGAGCGTTCGTCTGGCTCGCTACGATCCCATCGGCCGCCCCGTTCGCACTCCTCCTCGGTCCGTTCATCATGCTCGGGGCCGGGATGGGACTCTTCGCCTCCCCGAACCGGGCCGCGATGATGAGCGCGGTACCGCCCGAGCGACGCGGGGTCGCCTCCGGGGTCGGGACCACCCTCATGAACACCGCCGCGACGATCGGGCTCGGCCTGACGCTCGTGATCATGTCGACCGCCCTCCCCCTCTCGGTCCTCGAGTCGATCCTGCTCGGCTCCCAGACCTCCTCCGGACCCAGTGAAGCGGCCCAGTTCCTCACGGGGATACACGCCGTCTTCGTCGTGTCGGCCATCCTTACGGGCATCGCTCTCGTGGTCGTCCTCTGGAGAGGTCGAAGTACCCGCGTGGCACACCCCGTCCCGGCGGCCCAGGCGCCCACGTGAGTCCGCCCGACGGCGCGGGCGGGGCCGAGCCTCCCTCTCGGGTCGTGGCGTCCAACGGACCGCATTGAACGCGGTCCAGGGTACGATGCGCGGCATCGACCCGACCCCGCGCGTTCCGAAGCGTTGATGACGAAGGTCTCCTCTGCGTACGTGTCCGGAAGGCGTTCGAGATGGCACGACGCACACAGTCTCCTTCCCCGCGTCCTCGAACGGGCACGTCCACCAGCGCACGCGAACAGTGGAGGGGGACGTACGATAGAACCCCCTACGATCGACTTCCCTGGTTCGATCCCGGACCGAGTCCTTCGATCCGGTTGGCGGTCGCCGAGGGTTTCCTGCCCCCACGCGGATCGGTCCTCGACGTGGGCTGCGGCGCCGGCTCGAACGTTATCTTCCTCGCGCAGAACGGCTACCGGGCGCACGGGATCGATATCTCTCCCGGAGCCGTGGCGGCCGCCCGGTCGCGTGCGGTTCGGGCGGGCGTGACCGTCGATGTCCAAGAAGGCGATGCCCTAGCGCTGGCGTTCGGCGACGGGGACT
>JBEKEW010000128.1:0-4330 GCA_050013635.1 Thermoplasmata archaeon
CGGTGCGCGTTCCGGACCTGGAGCGTCGGGTTCCCGAAGTGCTTCCCGATCCGTCCTTGCAGCTGCCAGAACGCAAAGACGGCCTGCATGAGACCGGTCGCTCCGACCGGGTGGCCGCAGGCGATCAGCCCTCCGGAAGGATTGACCGGCATCGCGCCCGCGTTGGGGGTCGGGAACGGATACGTGATGTTGGGCAGGAAGGGGTCGCCGCGCTCCACGAAATCGTAGCCCTCGCCGTACCGGCACAGTCCGAGGTCCTCGTACGTCTGGATCTCGCTCGAGGCGTACGCATCGTGCAGCTCGACGAAGTCGAGCTCGCGGCGCGGGTCGGTGATACCCGCCATCCGGTACGCTTCGATCCCCGCCGTGCGTCCGGCCCGGAACGAATGGACCCCGGGGTAGTCGAGGTCGGCGTAGTCGCTCGCCTTCTCCGTCGGCAACAACGGCACCTTCCCGAACGGGCGGTCCGCGAGACGCATCGTGTCCGTCCCCGTGCCCACTCCGGTGATCCGGATGGGGCGGTCGGTGAACTCCCTCGCGCGGGCCTCGTCACACAGGATCGCCACCGCGGCGCCGTCGCTCATCGTGCAGATCTGCTCGCGGACGAGCGGGTAGCTGATCATCTCGCTCTTCAGCACGTCGTCGACGGTCAGACGCTTCGGGTACTGGGCGTACGGGTTGTACAGTGCGTTCAGGTGGTTCTTGACCGAGACGAGCGCCATGATGCGGGAGCCCTCGGCCGTCGCGAGGCGTTGCGCCTCCCGTTCGTCCTTCACCTGGGCGAACTTGGTCCGCCGGATGTACTCGTAGATGTGGCGCTGGACCATGAGCGCGTAGTAGCCGGTGTAGAACCCGCCGAGCGGAAAGTCGAAGTTCGTGTCGGAGGCGAGGGCGATGAACTCGTTCCCTTTCCACGTCTCCACGCGGCTCATCGTCTCGAACCCCGCGGCGAGGCACACGTCCATCCGGCCGCTCGCGATCGCCTCGTACGCGGCCTGGATGCACTCCCCACCGGTCGCTCCCCCCCACTCGATGCGGACCGACCCTTTCGGGTTCAGCCCGAGGTAATCCTGGACCATGCTCGCGGCCTTGAGCTGGCGGGCGAAGTGATCCGAGAAGTACGCGATCCGGGAGCCGTCGATCCGGTCCCGGGTCAGGTTGGGCATGCCCTTCAGTGCGTAGTCGTAGGCGCGACGGACCATGAGGCGGAAGTCCATGGCCGGGTGGGCCTTCGCGAACTTGGTCACCCCACCGGTCACCATGTACACGCGGCGCCCCGAAGGACGCCTCGCGGGGATGCGCACGGCCTTCGGAATCTTGCTCTTGGACCTCGAACGAACGGGCATCTTTGAATCCCTCGCGCGAAGGGGAGTTCGGTCCCGTTCTTAGCGATGCCGGCGCGCGGTGGGGTAGCCCCCTGCGACCGTGCGCGGGGGACGCCCTCGCGGGGGAGCCAGGGGCCAACCCCATTAACTGACGGCCCATGGCCGGGCGATGGCGCCCCGCAACGAAGGCCGGGATGTCCTCTCGGTCCAGGACTATGCGAACGACGTCGATCAGCTGCTCCAGCGCGCCCACGCCCTGAAGCGAGACCGTCAACGGGGGCGCCGGCCTCGGAGCCTGCGCGACCGCACCCTCGCGCTGATCTTCGAGAAACCGTCGACCCGTACCCGAACGAGCTTTGAGGTCGCGATCCGCGACCTCGGCGGCGCCGCGATCTACCTATCTTCCCGGGACCTGCAGCTCGGCCGCGGGGAAACGATCGCCGACACCGCCCGTGTTCTCTCCCGCTATGTCGACGCGATCGCCTATCGCGCCTTCCGCCACAGCGATGTCGTGGAGCTCGCAAAATGGGCCTCGGTGCCCGTGATCAACGCGCTGGACGACCTCGAACACCCCTGTCAGATCGCCGCCGATCTGCTGACGATGTACGAGCGCTGGAAGGGGACGTTCCGCGGCCGTCGCCTCGCGTACATCGGCGATGGCAACAACGTGCTGAACTCCCTGCTCCTCGGGGCGGCCGCGGTCGGCCTGGAGATCTCGGCGGCGAGCCCCAACGGATACGGCCCGAACGCGGACATCGTGCGTCGGGCCGAAGAGTGCGCGCAGCGCACCGGCGGCTCGATCACGTTGACCGACGCTCCCGACGCCGCGGTGCGGGGGGCCGACGCGATCTACACCGACGTGTGGGTATCGATGGGGGAGGAGGCGGAAGAAGCGGCCCGGATGGCCGCGTTCCACGGGTACCAGATCAACGACGCGCTGCTGGCCCGAGCGAACCCGGGGGCGTTCGTCCTGCACGACCTTCCGGCCCATCGGGGGCTGGAGATCACCGACTCCGTGATGGATGGGGAGCGGGCGGCGGTGTGGGATCAGGCCGAGAACCGCCTCCACGCCCAGAAGGCGATCCTGGAGTGGGCGATGGCCCCGCCCAAGGCCCCGCGCCGGCGGCGCCCGTCGAAATGAGCGGAACGGAGCCGTTCAGGCCGGGCGGCTCGGTTCGGGATCGGCGCGCAATCGGATCCCGAGGTGATGCTCGATCTTCCGGATCAAGGCGTCGGGGGGACGGAAGCTTCCCGACTCGACCTTGAGGACGATGGACTTCTTCTCGTTGAGCTTCTTGGCGAAGACCTCCGGGGTCCAGCCGCGGTGCTCGCGCGCCACGCGGATCCTCTGGAACCAGTCCGGCGCGAGCTCCATCTCGGGCATCTCGAGGTAGACGTCGCGCTCTTCGAACCGTCGCGACGCCGAAGGGCGGGCCGGGCCCACCCGGAGGCGGGTCGGTGCCGTGGACGGAGCGGGACCGGGCGGAGGATCGACGGGGGTCCCGAACTTCGCGCAGTTGGGGCACAGCTGCAACACCGAGCGTTCGATCTTCACGCGACTCGTCGCCTCGACGTCCGTTCCACACATTTCACACAGCATCGTGCTCACTCCTTCGCGCCGGGTCGAGGGCGGGTCTTCCGCCGCTCCTCCATCCGTCGCCGTCCGTTCTCGTAGCGGAGCCGTTCCTCGTCGGTGGTCACGAGGAGGTCGGGGACCGCGATCGGGTGCCCGTTCGGGTCGATCGCCACCATCGTGACGAACGCGTCGTCGACCAGCTGGGGACGATGGGCGTCGAGCCGCTCGACCGATACTTGGACCCCGATCTCCATCGAGGTCTTGCCTACGAACGTGACCTGTCCATCGACGTGCACGAGGTCCCCGACGTGGACCGGGGCGATGAAATCGACGCGGTCGAACGAGGCGGTGACGCACGCCGCGCGCGCGTGACGCGTCGCGGTGATGTACGCCACGCGGTCGATCTCGGCGAGGATGACCCCTCCGAACACGCTCCCGAGGTTGTTCGCCTCGGCCGGTAGCATGAGGCGGACGGTGCGGGTCCGGCTCGCGGACACCGGCTGAGGCGGCCTAACGGGCAACTCTATCCCCTTCCGATACGGGGCGTCCCGCCGAAGAGAGCGGGGCCCCAACCGACGAAGCGGTACCTCCGCTTAGAGCTTTCCGAAGCAGCAGTCGGCTCCTCCCGAACCGCTCGACCACCTCGAACCCCGCCTCTTGGAGGAGGCGCTCGTGCCGGTCGATCTGCCGCCGCGGCACCGCGAACGCGCACCGACCGGTGGGGCGGAGCACCCGATCGATCTCCCCGATCGCGCGCGGCACGGCGGCGGGCGCCATACAACAGAGCACCCCGAGGGAGAGCACCAGATCCGCCGACCGGTCCGGGAACGGCAGCGACGCCGCGTCGCCCCGTAGTACGTGGACCTCGGCCGAGCCCACCGGTGCGAAGCGCCTCCGCGCCCGGTGGATCATCTCCAGCTGGGGCTCGAGCAGGACGCACGTCGGCGCGTCGCGACCGCGCCCGAGCGAGGCGAAGAGCCGCATCGCATATCCGGTTCCTCCCCCCACATCGTACACCACGGCCGACGGAGGGAGGTCTCTTCGCGCAGCGGCGAGGAGCGGACCCAACCGGTAGCGGCGGCCCGGGAGGGCCTGGAGCCACGCCGATCCCGGCCGGCTCGACCACGCGGCCGGCCATCGCATCGTCGGGATCGGGGGCCGACACGGGTCCATCGGGGTCATGATCGGGCGCCGTCGGATGCCGGGCCCCCACGGTCGGGACCACGGGCCCGGGACCCGCCTCTCCGAGGCACGACAAGACAACTCATAAATAGGGGCACCATGTGGACGCCGCCGGAGCCCTCAGGAAATGGCGAACAAGCCGCACCTCAACATCGTCTTCATCGGACACGTGGACCACGGGAAGTCGACGACGGTCGGCCGGCTTTTGCTCGATACCGGCGTCATCCGGCAGGAAGAGATCGACAAG
>JBEKEW010000129.1:0-4316 GCA_050013635.1 Thermoplasmata archaeon
TGGAGAGGTAGTGGACGCTGTCCGCCCCGACGACCTGGGCGACCTCCTCTTGGGTCCGGTTCGCGGCCACGAGCTCCTTGCGCTCCTTCATGTCGATGCCGAAGTAACAGGGGGCGCGGATCGGCGGGCATCCGATCCGAACGTCGACGCGCGAGGCGCCGGAGGAGCGGACCATCCCGACGATCTCGCGGAGCGTCGTGCCGCGCACGATCGAATCGTCCAAGATGACGACCCGCCGCCCCTTCAGGAGCCCCGGCACCGGGTGGAGCTTGACCCGGACCTCGAGCTCGCGGCGCTTCTGGTCGGGGAGGATGAACGTCCGCTCGACGAACCGGTTCTTGATCAGCGCTTCGGCGTACGGGATCCCCGTCGCCTCGGAGTACCCGAGCGCCTGCGGGCGGGCGGAATCCGGGACCGGAACGACGACATCGGCGTCGACGGGCGCCTCGCGCGCGAGCTGCTGGCCGATCCGGTGACGGACGTCGTAGACGGGCTGGCCCTCCGCGATGGAGTCCGGCCGCGAGAAGTAGACCCACTCGAACATGCAGTGCGCGCGCTCCCCGGTCCCGGCGATCCGGGAGGTGTGGGCGACCTCCCCCCGCTCCAGGATCAGGATCTCGCCGGGCTCGACGTCGCGGATCGTGCGCCCCCCCATCAGCTCGATCGCCACCGACTCGCTGGCGACCGCGATGCCGCCTTCGAGCGAGCCGAGAACGAGCGGGCGCATCCCGAGCGGGTCCCGGAACGCCGCGATCCGATTGCCGACGATCAGGACCACCGCATAGCCCCCGACGAGCTCCGCGCACGCGCGCCGGATCGCGGGCTCGAGGTCGCGCGTGTGGCCGTACTCGATGGCGATCATCTGCGCCATCGTTTCGCTGTCCGCGGAACCCATCAGCTCGACGCCCTGGGCCTGGAGCCGGCGACGGATCCGCTCGAAATTGACGAGGTCTCCGTTGTGGGCGATCGCGGCGTCCTCGCCCCGCAACTTGACGACCAGCGGCTGCGCGTTCTCCAGATCGCTGGTGCCGGTGGTCGAGTACCGGGTGTGGCCGATCCCGATCGGCCCGCGCAGCGCGTTGACGAGGTCCTCGGTGAAGATCTCGTGGACGAGCCCCATCCCCTTGCGCAGATGCAGGATCCCGTGCGAGCTCGTGGCGATCCCGGCGGACTCCTGGCCGCGATGCTGGAGAGCCCGCAGGCCCCGGAACAGCGACGGAGCGGCCGGCTTCGCCTGGAGGGAGACTCCGAGGACGCCGCAGTACTCATGCGCCGGCATGACTCGAGGCGGAGCACCCCGCAGGGGACTCCGCCCGGAGCGACCCGGACCCGGGTCTTAAGCCGTGCGCTTTCGTTCGAAGGGGTCCTAGCCGAAGAGGGCGGAGAGACCTTCGGCCGCCTCTTCCTCGGTGACGCCCTTCTCTTCCTTCTTTTCCTCTTCCTTCTTCGCGCCCTTGCCGTCCTTCTTCTCCGGCGCGGCGGGGGCCGCCGCGGGAGCGGAGAACGTCTCGGCCTTCGCGAGGACCTCGGCGACGTTCACGCCCTCGAGCGACGCGAGGAGCGCCTTGACCCGGGCGGCGTCGGGCGATACGCCCGCCGCGCTCAGGACCTCCGTCAGGCCCATCTCGTCGATCGGCTTTCCGGCGGCGTTGAGCAGCAGCGCACCATACACGTACTCCATGTTCACACTCTCCGTTCGATTGGTTTCGGGGGATCCCTACTTTCCTGTCAGCTGTTGAATCGCCGCCGCCTCGCGCATCGCGCGGGCGAACAGCGCGGGGATGGTCTCCTTCGTGACGTAGCCACCCGCCACGGCGAGGCCGAGCGCGCCTCGGTGCGCGCGCGCGAGGAGGATCGGGACGGAGGCCTTCGTGGGGTAGCCGATCTCCACCGCGAGGCCGAGGGCCGCGCGGGCGGATTGGGCGAAGGAAGCGCGCAGCGCATCGAGATCGATCGCGAGCGCCTGGGGTGGGTAGAACGTGTCCCCGTCGACCAAGGCGCGGAGATCGAGCCCGACCTCGAGGGGAAAGATCTCCATGCGCGTCAGGAGCCCGGCGACCTCCCGGGAGATCGTCTGCCCCTGATGGACGATCGTCGTGTCCCTCTTCAGAACGACCTTGCCCTTCTCGATCGCGGCCGGGAAGCCGGCGTGCTGCAGCTCGCCGACGATCGGACCGGGCTTGAAGCTCGTGGTCCCGGCGGGTACGACGATGTCGTTCGGGGCGGACTCTCCACCGCGGGCCGGCGTGGGGGAACGGGTGGCGCTCATCTCCGCGTAGAGCGCGAAGGGGTTCCCTTCCGCCGAGAGCACGGCGGTCTGGTCCTCGACGTGCTCCAAGAGCGGATGCAGGGACGGGCGGGTCTCGGTCGCGCGCTCGAGCGCGTGGCGGATCGTGCTGTTGGGGGCGACCAGGATCGGATGACCGCGGTTGCGCAGCTCCTGTCGCATCGATTGGAGCGCCGACGCCGGGACTCCGCGGAGGCCGACGAGCGCGGTGACCTGTCGGCTCACGACCTTCGCGCGCAGGGCGTCGACACGGACGATCTTCTCGGGACGAATGGACTTCCGGCCGGGCATCTTCGTTCCTACCAGAGCCGTACCGCCGGCCCCATGGTGGTCTTCACGTACACGGACTCGATGTTCGTCCGGCCCCGCTCCAGCTTCCCGACGACGCGGCTCAGGAGGGCGTCGACGTTATGCGCGATCTCCTCCGGAGGCATCCCGCGGGCCCCCACGGCCGCATGGAAGGTGCGGTTCCCCTTCGAGCGCACGCGGACCGAGCGCTGGAGCGCCTTGATCAGGTTCGTGGGATCGCTGCCCGGTGGGATCGGTCGCGGCATCTTGCCGCGCGGACCGAGCACCACGCCGAGGCGCTTACCGATCGTCGGCATCAGCGGTGCCTCCGCGAGGAAGAAGTCGATGTCGTTGACGACCCGCTTGGCCGCCTTGGCGTCCTTCATGAAGTCGTCCAACTCGTTCGACGTGACGATCTTGTCGGCGACCCCTCGGATCTTCTGGCACATCTCGGGGGTGCCGAACACGGCGACCTTGACCGGCTTGCCCCGACCGGCCGGGAGCGGTACATCGTCCTCCAGGCGGTTCTTCGGGATCGCGAGGTCGAGGTCCTTGAGGTTGATCGAGAGCTCCACGGTCTCGGGGAACTTGCGTTCCGGCGCCTTCTGGAGCGCCTCCGTGACGACCTGGAGCGAGTTGCGATCTGCCATCGGTGATTCCGGTGCGGCGGCGGAGCAGGCACCCCTACTTAAAGTCTTAGCGTTCGCCTCTCGGTCCACCGATAGAAAACCGATCCCCCGGCGCGGTTCTCCTCTCCCGCGACCGAGCCGTCGCGTCCGGCCACCCGCGACCCGGGTCGAGCACGAGGGGCGACGGCCGGGAGGCCCGCGGAACGCCCCCGGAGGGCTTCCCGGAAGGTCCGCCTCCCATCACGCCATCACGGACGGGGGATCGTGCCCGCGGGCGTGCCGCCGCCGAGAGGCGGGGCTATACGCCTATATATCCACCGAGTCTCGCCGCCGCCCTGTATGCACTATCCGAAAGTCGTCTCGACGTACTGCCCGAGGTGCAAGGTGCACACGGACCACGAGGTCGAGAAGGGACGGAAGCGTCCGGCCTCCGAAATGAAGTGGGGGCAGCGTCGATTCCGCCGGGCGACCAGTGGGTACGGAGGCTTCCCACGTCCCAAGCCCGAGGGCCGTGCCAAGGCCGTCCGCCGGGTGAACCTGAAGTTCCGGTGCAAGAAGTGCAAGTACATCGTCCAGCCGGCCAGCTGGCGGGCGGGAACCCTGGAGCTGGTGGAGCACTCCTAGAGATGCCGACCGTTCACCCCCCCGCGCCGTTCTGGGTCGTCAAGTGCCCCGACTGCACCGGTGAGCAGACGATCTTCAGCCGCCCCGCGACGACGGTGAACTGCCTCGTCTGCGGCGCCACGCTCGCGACGCCGACCGGTGGACAGGCCCAGCTGCGGGGCGAACTCGTCCGACCCGCGGGGCCGGTGTAGGTCGGCGGCCGATGCCGCTTCGCCCGGAATTCCCCGAAGAGGCGGACATCGTCATCGCGACCGTCAAGGAGATCCGCAACTTCGGGGCGGTCGTCGTACTGGACGAGTACGCGAACCGCGAGGCGTTCATCCACCTCTCCGAGGTCGCGCCGGGTTGGGTCAAGTACATCCGGGACCACATACGGGAGGGGCAGAAGATCGTCGCGCGCGTGCTCCGCGTCGACCCGGTGAAAGCCCAGATCGACCTCTCGCTCAAGCGGATCAACGACCACCAGCGCCGCGAGAAGGTCCAGCAGT
>JBEKEW010000130.1:0-4285 GCA_050013635.1 Thermoplasmata archaeon
CCGATCTTTGCCATGGCGGTGGAGGGTCGCTCGGCGATCGCCGTGGTCCGCTCGATCACGGGCGCCACGAACCCTCAGACGGCGGCGCCGGGAACGGTGCGCGGGGACCTCGCGCTCGCCATCACCCCGAACCTGATCCACGCCTCCGATTCCCCCGACTCCGCCGCGCGCGAGCTCGCCCTGTACTTCACGGAGAAGGACTACCTCCGCTACGAACGCGTCGGCGCGGAGTACCAGTAGGCGATGGCGGACTTACTGGCGCGTGCCGTCCGGGCCCTTCGCGCCGGCCAGATCGTCGGCTACCCGACCGACACGCTCTACGGGCTCGCGGTGCCGGCGACCAACGTCGCGGCGGTCGACGCGCTCGTGCGGTTGAAGGGACGCGCCATCGGCCAACCGATCTCGGTCGCCTTCTCCTCGTTCGAGGAGCTCGAACCGTACGCGGAGCTCTCGGCGGAGGGGCGTTCGTTCGTTCGTACCCACCTTCCGGGGCCGTTCACGGTCCTCGCTCCGGGATCCGCCCGAGCCGGTCGCGAGTTCGCCCCATCGATCGCGGCGGGGCCGTCGATCGGGATCCGCATCCCCGACCATCCGCTCGCGCGAGCCCTGGCCCAGCACGCCGGCCCGATCACGGCGACCTCGGCCAACCGGCACGGAGCGCCCCCGTCCCGTACCGCGACGGAAGCCCGTCGCGTGTTCGGGGATCGGATCGCCGTCTACCTCCCCTCGGAGCCGGCGCCCTCCGGCGCGCCCTCCACGCTGGTCGACCTGACCCGGAGCGCCCCCGCGTACCGCGACCGGAAGTGACCGGGATGGCCCGCTATCCCGAGGACCTCGACCGGTGGCGCGAGGCCGGTCGCATCTCCGCGCGCGCCCGCTCGGTCGGGGTCCGAGCCTTACGGCCCGGGCGATCACGACGCGAGGTCGCCGAGGTGATCGAGGCGTCGATCCGTCAGGACGGCGCCCAGCCCGCCTTCCCTGCGAACCTCTCTCGCAACTCCGAGGCGGCGCATTACACTCCGAGCCCGAACGACGACTTCGTCTTCGAAGCCGGGGATCTCGTGAAGGTGGACGTCGGCGCGCACCTCGATGGAGCGATCTCCGACACGGCCGAGACCGTCGAGGTCGGCGGGACCCACCAGTACGAGAACCTCATCCGGGCGGCCCAGGATGCCGTGCGGGCCGGGATCGCACGGGTCCGGGCGGGGGTCGCGATCGATGAGATCAGCCGCGCGATCGAATCGGCGATCCACGCGCGGGGGTTCAAGCCGGTCTCCAACCTTACCGGACACACGATCCAACGCTACCTCCTCCATGCCGGCAAGTCGGTCCCGAACGTCAGCGGGGCCACGGGGGAGACGCTCGAGGAAGGAGAGATCGTGGCGATCGAACCGTTCGCCACGAACGGTGCCGGTTCGATCGAGAACGGCTCGTTCGGGCACATCGTCCGGTTCCGCCGGGACCCGGGGGCCGGCGCGCCGGAGCTATCGGCGCTCTTCCAGCGGTTCCGGACGCTTCCGTTCACGGCGCGCTGGGTCACCGACGCCGCTCAACGCACGGCCCTCGCCCAGGGCCGCCGGTTCGTGCAGACCTATCCGGTCTTCGTGGAGAGCGGCGGAGGCTGGGTCTCCCAGGCGGAGCACACCGTGCTCGTCGGGCCGACCTCCGCCGAGGTCCTCACGGAACTGCGGGAATAGGTCGCTTCGGAACGTGCCATACGTGCGACGGCGTTGACCGTAGGCGATGGCGGCGTCGGCGAAGATGTACGGTGAGCTCGCGTCGTACTACGATCGCCTCTACCCGGGGAAGCGGTACGCGGAGGAGGGTCGGGGGGTCCGGGACGTCATTCGACGCTTCGGGCCTCCGCACGCGCGCACCCTGCTCGACGTAGGGTGTGGCACCGGGGGCCATCTCCAGTACCTGCAGCGGTGGTTCCACTGCCGGGGTCTCGACGCTAGCACATCGATGCTGCGGATCGCCCGGCGGCGCGTGCCCGGCGTACCCTTCACGCGGGGCCGAATGGAATCGTTCCACCTCGCCGAGCGGTTCGATGCGATCACGTGCCTGTTCAGCGCGATCGGGTACGTTCGTACGTTGCCGGCGCTCGAAGCGACGTTGCAGAACTTTGCCCGTCACCTGCGGCCGGGCGGGGTTGTGGTTATCGAACCGTGGATCGCTCCCGAGGAGTACCGGAAGGGTACCTCCCACCTGATCACGTTCGACACCCCGCAGCTGCGCATCGCCCGCATGAACGTCAGCGAACGGAGCGGGAACCGGTCGATCATCGACTTCCACTATCTTATCGCGGAGCCGGGTCGGCCCGTGCGTTACGCGCGCGATCGGCAGATCATGGGCCTGTTCTCGGTCCCCCAGGTGATGGAGCGGATGCGTCGCGCCGGGTTACGGGCGCGCCACTTTCCGCGGGGCCTCTCCCCCCGTCGTGACCGGGGGCTGTACGTAGGGGTGCGCCCGCGGGAGGGTTCCGACCCGGACTAGGTCCGTGGGTTCGAGAACTCCGCGCGCACGAGCTCCGCGCCGCGCTGCATCGCCCCGAGCTTCGCGTAGGCGACCTCGAGGCTGCGGGTGCGAAGACCGCAGTCGGGGTTCACCCAGATGCGCTTCGGGTCGCCGAGGATCTTCGTCGCGCGACGGATCCGCTCGGCGATCTTCTGCGGGGTCTCCATCTCGTCGCGATGGACGTCCAGCACGCCGAGGCCGACGTCCCGCGTGTCGCCGTACTCGCGCAACACGTTGAGGACCTCGTAGCCGTCGAGCCCGTCCCGGTCGCGGTTGGCGAACTCCCAGGCCCACTGACGGCACCGCTTCGCCTCGAGGAGCGCGGGGAAGAGGTCGCGGTAGTCGGAGAAACAGATGTGCATGGTGAACTCCGCATCGAGGCCTTCGGTCGCGGCGTTGAACCCCTCGGCGACCAGGTCGCCCTCGTCCGGATGCGTACCGGCGGCCGGCTCGTCGATCTGGATCACGCGACAGCCCTTCTCGATCAGCGCGGCGAGCGTCGGTCGGATCGCCTTGCGCGCGATGTCGACGACGAACTCGCGTTGGGCCGCCCGTCGGGTCGCCCGCCCCTTCCATCCCTTCTGGCGGGCGAGGAACTGTTCGTTGAACGACCAGTCGGCGAGCGTGTACGGGCCGGTGATCGGGAGCTTGGGTTCGGCCTTGGCATGGGTGCGAACGAAGTCGAACTCCTCGACGTGGTAGGGCCGCTCCAGCCGGATCTCGCCGGTGTTGGCGGCCTTCAGGTAGTACTTGTTGTCGAACGAGCGCACATGCCCGAAGAACTGGAAACCGTGCATCTGGCGGATCGGATATTCGTACATCTCGATCCGGCGGGCCTCGGCGTCGTAGACCCGGTCGAGCCCCCTGGTCTCGAAGTAGCGGAGGCCGAACAGCGCGCCGAGATCGCGGACCTCGTCGGGGGAGACCTTCCCGGGCGGGTCCGTCAGGAGCGAGTTCGCGGAGGCCTCGGCGCCCCGGCTGAAGTGGATCTTCTCGTCCCACGTGCGGAACTCGGTCCGCGCTCGTTCGTCCAGCGCGACCCCTTGCTGGCCTTGGAGCTGCCAGCGGGGCTTCATGAGGCTCCCGATCTCCTGCGTCGGGAACAGAGGATGCGAGGTCATCGGGGGCCTCCGTCCGCCGCGAGCGCCCGGCGGGCCGCGGGCAGGAGGTGGAGCTTGCGGGTCGCCGCTTCGGCCGGCAAGAGATCGAGGGGGCCGCCCGGGCCGAGCCAGATCGCCGGGGGCTTCAACCGGTCCTGGAGCTCGCGCACGATCCGTGCCACCTCGGTCGGATCCTCGGGCAGCGTCGTCCGGGGATCGATGACGCCGAGGCCGAGCGCCTTCGCGCCGCTCCACGGACCGAGGTGCTCGTAGTCGGTCTCGGCGAGGTCGACCCCGATCGCCGACACGGACAGCCGGTCGAGGAGCGCGTGCGCGGGGACGGCGTCCGCGAAGTACGTCCAAACGATGGTCGTCGCGCCGGCCGAATGCGCGGCGATCGCCCGGTACGCGGCGAGCACCGATTCCGCGCGGGGACCGGTGGGAGGGTCGACGACGAGCAGCGGTTCCTGGAACTGGAAGATCGAGTACCCGAGCCCCCGCAGCTCGCGGAGCTCGTCGCCGAGGAGGCGCCCGAGGCGGTGGATCAACCCCTCGGTCGTGTCGCCGGAGCGGTTGTCGAGAACGCCCGCCAGCGTGTACGGTCCGGGGAGCACGATCTTGGCTCGGGCCTTCTCTCCCGAGCGCAACGGGAGAGGCAATCGCGCCGC
>JBEKEW010000131.1:0-4241 GCA_050013635.1 Thermoplasmata archaeon
GGTCTTAGCTTCGAAACGAGCGCCCGGGGCAGTTCGTCGACCCGGGAGCCGGTTCGATGGCGCAGGTTCGAAACCGCTCCGGATTCGTAAGGGCGACAATCGCTTTCCGCTGGAGACCTTGACTCGTTCCTCGTCGAGGCGGGTAACCGATGCGGGCTCGGGAGTACGTCTACCTGGTCGCGCTGAGCGCGATCTGGGGCCTCTCGTACGTCTTCATCCAGGTCGCCTCGCCGCTGCTCGGCCCCGCCTTGCTGATGGACCTGCGGGTTCTCGTGGCGGCCGGCGTCGTCCTCGCGTACGTCACGGCGTCCGGGGAGCTTCGAAGGCGCTTCCCGGACCTTCGGCGTCGCTGGAAGGCGTACTTCCTGCTGGGGGCCGTGAACGCCGCGATCCCGTTCACGCTGATCGCGTTCAGCGAGCTCGAGTTGCCGGCGTCGTACGCTGCGCTCCTCAACTCCACCGCGCCGATCTTCTCGACGGTCATCGCGGTGTCGTTCCTGAGCGCCTACCTCTCGCGTCGGACCGCGCTCGGCCTGCTCCTCGGGATCGTGGGCGTGGCGACTGCGGTCGGCGTCGCCCCGTTCCCGCTGACGACGGCGATCCTGTTCGCGGTCGCCCTCGCGCTCGCCGCTGCGTGTTCCTACGGGTTCGCCGCGTTGTATCTCCATCGGGAGTTCCGCGACACGCCTCCGATCACGATCTCGATTGGCCAGCAGCTGGCCGCCGGCGCCCTGCTCCTGCCCTTCGCCCTCGTGGAGCTACCGAACGCGCGGTTCACGTGGCTCGCGGTCGGGGCGATGCTCGGCCTCGCGTTGCTCTCCACGGTCATCGCCTACCTCCTCTATTTCCACATCCTCCAGGCCGCGGGGCCGACTCAAGCCCTCACCGTCACCTTCCTGATGCCGATCTTCGGGGTGCTGTGGGGTCACCTGTTGCTCGGGGAACCGATCGGCGTCGGCACGGTCGTCGGGCTGGCCCTGATCCTGATCGGGGTCCAGCTGGTCGTCGGATTCGGGCGGGACGACACGAAACCTTCTGGAGAGACCCCGCGGGTCGCGGAAGCCGCCTTGGAGCCCGGACGCATCGCCCCGAGCGCGCCCGAGTGAACGTACCGGCCGTCGCGGGGCATGGTGCTTCGGCGGAAGGTTCTAGGGCGGGCGCGGCGAGGGGGCGACCCACGGCAAGCGCGGTTCGGCCGGTCGGACGATCTTGGCCGTGGCGTGGCTCTCGGTCGCCACCGACCGTTCGAGATGGAGCGCGATCTCGCGGACGAATCGGTCCATGCCCGCGCGGTCCTCGGCGGCCACGGCTCGCGGGACCTCCCAGATCAGCGCCGCGCCCCCGCTCGTGGGGTACAGGCGGAAGGCGAGCTCGCTCGCCGACGGAGGAATGGAGGGGTTCATCTTCGTGAGGTGGGCCGTGAGATGGCTCTCCATCGGACCGGTGGATTCGCTGCGCTCGACCTTGTAGCCGAGCGTGCCGAGATACTCGACGACGTACCCGGCGAACCGTTCGCGTCCGATCCCTCGGGCTCGGAGCCAATCCACGTTCTCAGTCATGCTGTTTTCGGGGAAGCGACCGGTCTACCCCTTTGACGAACCCGAGCATCATGCGGAATTCCGCCTCGGTAGGGGTGGCTCGGCCGAACACACGACGGAAGAGGAGGATTAAACCCCGTCGCTTGTGCCCGGGGTAGCCGGTTCGCACCATCAGCTCCCCGAGCCGCCGCAGAAGCAGCTCTTTCTCGGGGCCGTTGACCTCCAGCTCCTCGGGAGCGGGGGTGCTCTCGGAGGCGCTGGGACGCCGGGCGCGGTGCATCGCGTAGAGGACGATCGCGGCGGCGTGCGAGAGGTTGAGCGTGGGGAATTCGCGGCGAGCGGGGATGTGGACCAGGAGGTCGCAACGGGCGAGCTCGACGCGCGAGAGGCCGTTGTCCTCGGGTCCGAAGACGATGGCAACGCGGCCCACCAGGGTCTCGACCACGTCTCCCAACCGTTCGGGGCTCACGGAGCGGCGGAGGTAGCCGGTCGATCGGCCGGTGGAAAGGTCCGTCGTCCCGACCACCAGATCGGCGTGGGCAACCGCCTTGTTCAGCGTGGAGTATACCAGCGCCGCTTTCAACAGCGGCAGACCGGCCATCGACCGACGCCGAGCTTCGGCCCCGAGCTTCGCACGTGGAGCGACCAAGACGAGGCGTTCGGCGCCGAAGTTCTTGGCAGCCCGAGCGGCCGCGCCGACGTTCCCGTCCTCCTTAGGGCGGACGAGGACCACATCGACCTGGGCCGTCACGCCGTCCCCTCCTCGGAGAAGAGGCGCCGAACCATCCAATCCGGGTCGAAAGGGGCGATGTCGCCGTACCCCTGCCCCACTCCCACGAACACGATCGGCTTGTGGACCACGAAGGCGACGCTCAGGGCGGCTCCCCCGCGGACGTCCGCGTCCAACTTTGCCAGAACAATCCCATCGATCCCTACCGCCTGTTCGAACAGCTGCGCCTGGGTGACCACATCGTTGCCGCTGAGCGCGTCGCCGACGAACAGGGTCAGTTGCGGGCTCGCGACGCGACGGATCTTCTTCGCTTCCTGGATCAGATTGTCGTTGGTGTTCTGGCGCCCCGCCGTGTCGATCAGGACCACATCGATCTTCTTCGCGCGGGCGTGGGCGATGGCGTCGAACGCGACCGCGGCCGGATCGCTCCCCTCTTGCTGGCGAACGACGCGGATCCCGAGGTTCTCCCCATGGACGAGCAGCTGATCGATCGCGCCGGCTCGGAAGGTGTCCCCGGCCGCGATCACGCTGGAGAGCCCGTGCTCGCGGAGCCACCCCGCGATCTTCGCGATCGTGGTCGTCTTGCCGGTCCCGTTCACTCCCAGGAAGAGAATGACGTACGGCTTCGGCGCCTGGGCGCGGGCGGCGGTCGCCACGTCGATCACGGGTTGGGCGAGGATCGAGCGAACGGAACGTTCGAGACAACCGCGCACCGCGGTCTCCGCGTCGACCCCCCAGCGCAACTTGCGCCCGGCGAGCTCCTTGCGAAGATCCTTTTCCAGGCGCTCCACCACGGGTAGGGCGACGTCCGCCTGCAGCAGGACGATCTCCAGATCCGAGAAGATCTCGTCGAGCGTCGCCTCACGCAAGCGTCGTCCGAGCATCCCCTCCGAGAATACCTCTTCCGAGGCGGTGGGCGCCGACGGGGCGGACGTCCGCTCGACCGTCGATCCGCTCGCATTCCTCAACGCGGGAACCGTCAACGGAGCCGGCTCGGACGGGGGGTCCGGGCCCGCGGAACGTCGAAGGCGCGCTTTAAGCGCCGCCCACATCGGAAGCCCCCGCCCCGCCGGCGGGCGACGGTGCGCGGGAGAGCGAGTCGAGGCGCTGGGTGATCATCTCGACCCGCTCCTCGAGCGTTCGAACTTGGCCCTCCATTTCCTGGGCGGCCGAATCGATCCGGGTCAGTCGCTGGGCGAGGATCTCGACCACCTTCGGTCGATCCATCTCTACGACGACGCCCGAGCCGATGCCGAGGAGCACCTGGGAGCCTCGGGCCGCGCTGCCCCGTATGTAGGCGTCCCCCCCGAGCGGGATCACGATCTCACTGTCGGCGCTCAGGCGGTCGAGGGTCTCCAGCGTCTCGCGGGCCCGATCGTGCTCGATCCGGGAGGCGCCGAGCATCTGGTGCTGCTGCAGGAGGGCGCTGAGCTGGTTTCGATACGCCTCTAGGCGCATCAACTCCTCTTGGACCTGCTCCTCGGTCACGACCTCGGGTGACCCGGCGCTCATTCCGGCACGACCTCCGCGACCGCGTCGATCCGGATGTTCCGGCGTTGGACTCCATGGCAGCCCCCGATCTCGCTCAGGGCCCATTCGCGGGCCTGCTCGGGGGAGTCCGCTTCGTGCCGCTTGCGGAATACTTGCCAGTCGTCTCGGCGAGCGTAGAAGCGGCCCGATACAGTGTACGTCGCCATAGAATCGCTGCGCCATTTCGAGCACCCCCCGGGCCTATTAGGCTAGCCCTTCGCTTCCGGCCGGAGGGCGGTCGGTCGGTCGGCCCCGCTACTCGGGGTTCGCCCGCTCGGCAGTGGGTGGGGGATGCGTGGCCTCGAACCGGGCACGTTCGATGGCCCATTGACGTCGGCGCTCCGCCAGAGACCCGTCGTCCACCCCCGGTACGAGCCGACCCCTCATCGGCACGCTGCCATCGCGAGGCGGGGATTGCGGGAGCTCCGTCGAGGGGATGGGAT
>JBEKEW010000132.1:0-4204 GCA_050013635.1 Thermoplasmata archaeon
AACCGAACTTCACGTCCTCGCCTGCAATCGCCGACGCCTCGACTCTGTGCGATTCGAACAACGCCGCGTTCGACGCCGAAGGCGACCTGTGGGTCGCGGACTACTGCAACAACCGGGTCCTCGAGTTCGTCCCCCCGTTCTCGAACTCGATGTCGGCCCACCTCGTGCTGGGCCAGGCGAACTTCACCTCGAACGGCGCGGGAACGAGCGCCCGGACCCTGAACGAACCGAGTGCGCTCGCCTTCGATGCTGCCGGTGATCTGTGGGTCTCTGATACCTTCAACAACCGGATCCTGGAGTTCCAGCCGCCGTTCATTTCCGGGATGGCCGCTCACCTGGTGCTCGGTCAACCCTCCTTCGATTCGAACCTGGACGGGACGGCGAGCGGACAACTAGCCGGTCCGGTCGCGGTGGCCTTCGACGGCTTGGGGGACCTGTGGGTGGCTGAGTTCCTGAACAACCGGTTGACCGAGTTCACGCCGCCGTTCCACGTCGGGATGCTCTCCCAGGTTGTCCTCGGACAGCCCGGCTTTGGTTCCTCGGCCCCGGGCACGGACCCGAACACCCTGCGGGGTCCGTTCGGTATTGCGTTCAACGCGAGCGGGGCCCTGTGGGTTGGGGATGCCAACAACAACCGAGTGCTTGCCTATCTGCCTCCCTTCTCCTCCGGGGAGCGCGCGACCCTCGTGCTAGGGCAACCGAACTTCACGAGCAACGAGCGGGGAGTCGGCCCATCGAGCTTCTACGGACCGAACTATCTATCTTTCGACTCGCATGGTGACCTTTGGGTCGGCGACACGAATAACAATCGCGTCCTCGAGTTCCGCGCGCCCGTTACCCCGGCCAGCGTGGCCACCCTGGTCCTCGGGCAACCGAACGCTACCGGCCGTCTCGCCCGCACCTCGCCCGCAGGCATGAGCAACCCCGCGCAGGCGTTCGTTGGGCCCGACGGAGGGATCTACGTCGTGGAGTTCTCCAATAGCCGGATCCTGCGTTTCGCTCTGCCGCTCGTGAACGGGAGCGCGGCGGAGCTCGTGCTCGGGCAGGCCGGGTTCACGTCCTCCACCACGGCCCCCACCGCCAGCAACCTCGGCCGGTCGGTCGCCAGTGCGTTCGACTCGGCGGGCGATCTCTGGGTGGTCGACACCTACGATAACCGGGTCCTGGAGTTCCCCGCGCCCGTCACGATGGACGAGGCCGCCAGCGTCGTGCTCGGACAGTCGGACCTCAACGACAGCTTGAACGGTCAAACGGCTTCGAACCTGTACCTTCCGGAAAGCATGGCGTTCGCGCCGGACGGGGCGCTTTGGGTCTCTGATACGTACAACAGTCGGCTCCTCGAGTTCGTCCCCCCGTTCACGAGCGGGATGGACGCGAGCGTTGTCCTCGGCCAGCCGAACTTCGAGGCCTCCCAGCCGGGTACCACCAACCGCTCGCTCGCGCTCCCCGCCGGGATTGCCTTCGACGCCCAGGGGGGCCTCTGGGTCGCCGACACCCTCAATAGCCGGGTACTCGAGTTTCGTGCGCCGTTCTCCACCGACGAGCCGGCGACGACGGTGATCGGCCAGGCCGATTTCACCTCCTTCCTGCCGGGGACCTCGCCTACCTCGCTCTTCTTCCCGAGCGACGTCGCGTTCGACGCGAACGGCACGCTCTACGTCTCCGACGCCGATAACAACCGGATCGTTTCCTTCCCTTACCCAGTCATCACAGGCGATACCGCGACCGGCGTGCTCGGGCAGACGAATCTCTTCTCGGGAGGACCCGGAAGCGGACCGGGGGCGCTGAACGGCCCGGCCGGCATCGCCGTCGACCCCCGCGGGCAGCTCTGGGTGGCGGATGCACGGAACGACCGGGTTGTCCGCTATCCCCTCCCGATCACCGACGGTACCCCGGCGAACGTTGCGTTCGGCCAAGAAACCCTCACGGCGAGCGGCGCCGGAACGGGCTCGGGCAGCCTGCGCAACCCAACCGGCGTTACGATCGATCCGGCCTCGGGGGGGATCTGGGTCGCCGATTACGGCAACGGCCGTCTCCTATTCTTCCCGAGCGATGCGCTCGCTGTCGCGACCGGCACCGTGACGTTCCACGACGGAAGGGGGTTGGTCGACCAGCGCTCGCAAACCGGGGTCCGACTGAACCTCACCAACGTGACGGGCATCTCCTCGGTAGTCGTCGTCACCCAACGACTCGCCGGCGCACCTCCTGGCGTCACGCCCACCGGGTTCACGAATAGCTCCTACTTCGACGTGAGCGTCACGTTCGTAACCGGAGGCTCCGGGGTGGCACATACTTGCCTCACCGTTCCGGGCGTTCAAGCCTTATCGTCGATCCTGTACTGGACTGCCTCCGGGTGGGTGCAAGCGGGAGCGGTGAGCGCGACCAACGACACCGCCTGCGGCCTGCTACCGCTCTCCGTGCTCGGGGGAACCCCGATCGCGCTGTCCGTCCCAGGTCCGTCCGTACCGGCGTCGTCCTCGAACCTCTACCTGGCCGCGTACGTCACAATCGTCGTCGTCATCGTTGCCGTTGGCCTTGTCCTATTCGGCCTTCGCCGCCGGCACCGCCTCGCCGCCTATCCCCCATCGGGGAGTCTGCCTCCTTCGTCGCTCTCCCCGTCCGAGGGCTCTCCTAAATCGCCGAACCCTTGAATCGCGACCGGTAGTCGGAGGGGCTCTGCCGGTGGAGACCCCCTCCGCGGAGAGGGTCGGTAGACGTGGCGACCGGTTCCAATGTCTGCTGGGCTGGCAGGGATTCCCGGCCGATGGGCGAGCGGGGCGCACCTCGGACACGGCATTCTCGACGTGGGGCGATCGGCCTCCTGGGATGGGGATAATGGAACCCACTCGCGAGGAGCGCCCGTGACGCGGACGGTCAGCGGGCTTGCGACGGTTGGATCGCGGGAGTAGGATCGATTCCCGCGACTGCAACCACATGCATGGGGTCGGCCTCGGCGACATGGAAGGGTCAGGAAACGGAGCGCGAAGTCGTGGGCGCACCTCCGCTGCGAGAACAGTAGGCCAAGATCCGTCGAAGGTTCTCCTTCGGAGGGCTCATGCCGTCCACCGAGAGCACGGGCTCGGTCCAAGGCTGGTACTCGCAGTGGACGACATCTTCCCACGCAGGCAACGGTAACGGTGGAGTCGGCGCAGCCCGAGACTCTACCCTCTTCCGGTGCTCTTCGGGATCCGAACAGGTCACCTCGATGACGCATCGCTTCGCGCGGAACTCCTTCGCGAGGTCCCTCCACATCCGTCGCGCGGGTTCCACGCCGTTCACCGCATCGATTACAACATCCCGACCAAGCTCCAGGTGGTCCGCCGCCACGTCGCGAGCCCCGAGATACGCGGCCAGCCCCGTCTCGAAGGAGCGGGGAATCCCTGCCTTCAGGATGGCTGCCTCGAGGGTGTCCACCCGCAGCCACACGGCGTCCAACCTCTCTGCGACCAAGCGAGCAAGGGTCGATTTTCCCGCCCCGGGGAGGCCGGCGAAAACGATCAACCTCGGCGGACCCGTCATGGTCGAAACACCCCTCAGCGCCCATCTCCGTCGTGGAACTTGATGCTTGAGGTCGGCGCCGGGTCGGCCGGGCGCCGACGCACGATAAACCCCGACGGGGCGTGCCCGACGCATGTCCCCCGCTCCCGTCCTCTCGAGTACGCCTCGACTCCGTCTGAACCAGGGGAACGAGATCCCGATGCTCGGGCTCGGTGTCTACCTGTCTCCCCCGGGGCGTGCAACCCAACAGGCCGTGGCGTGGGCCCTCGAGCTCGGCTATCGCCACATCGATACCGCCGCCCTGTACGAGAACGAGTCCGACGTCGGAGCCGCCGTCCGGGCGAGCGGGATCCCCCGCGAGGAAGTGTTCCTCACGACCAAGCTCTGGCACAATGACCATGGATTCGAGCGCGCTCAGAAGGCCGCCCGTGCGAGCCTGGAACGGCTGGGAGTTTCTTACGTCGATCTCTACCTCATCCACACACCGCGGGCGAACTCGCCCGACGAGCGTCTTGCCTCGTGGCGGGGGCTCGAGAAGCTGCAGCGCGAAGGGGTCTGCCGCGCGATCGGGGTCAGCAACTACGCCGTTCGGCACCTCGAGGAGCTGCGAGCCCACTCGGACGTGACGCCCGCCGTCAACCAGGTCGAGTTCCATCCGTTCGTCTTCGACCCCGAGCTCCTCACCTACTGCGAACAGCATGGGATC
>JBEKEW010000133.1:0-4190 GCA_050013635.1 Thermoplasmata archaeon
ACGTGAGGAGCCGGTCGGTCGGCTCGAGCTTGGTCGTCACCTCGAAGTGGGGCTCGGGAAGCCGGTCGGCGAACTGGATGTGCTTGCCCGCGGGGAACCCGAGCGCCTCCGGGGCCATCGCGCCCGAGCGCACCCGGTCCCACATCGATCCGGCGACGTAGTATCGAACGATCAGCTCGAGGGGGATGAGGTAGTTCTTCGGGTGCGGCCCGAGCGTCCTCGGCTGGGGGACGACCTGGACCCGCTTCACCCGCATCGACGTCGGACCCGAGAGCCGCAGGAAGTGGTTCGGGATGTTATGACGGCGGCAGATCTCGAACCAGAACGCCGCCGTTCGGTTCAGCGTCTCGCCCTTGTGCGGGATCTCGCTCGGGATGTGCTTGTCGAAGACGGAGATGTCGTTGGTGAAGCGGAACTCGAGCTCGGTGGGGGAGATCGCGTAGACCTCCTTGACCTTGCCTCGGCGCAAGTACTGAGGCCCCGCCGGGGGGACGGGCGGTGGGCTCTTCGGCATGCCGCGACGAGGAGGGAACGGTTCCTTAAGCTCACCGACCGGCACCGGTCCGGAGCGGCGCGCCTCACATCATGCGCGCGTGCAACGTGGTGATCGGTCGGAACCCCTGCTTCGTGTAGAAGCGGATCGCGATCTCGTTCTGAACCGGGAACTCCGCCGTCAGCACCCCGGCGCCCCTCGCCTTCAGCGCCCTCGAGAGCTGATGGAGCAGGTACTCCCCGGCTCCCTTCCGGCGATAGAGGGGCAAGAGGTAGATGTCGAGGATGACCCCCTCCTTCTCGGGAGCGTAGAACGGCCGTTCCCGGACCCGGGCGCGGACGACCCCGACGATCTTGCCCTTGTCCGCTCCCACCCCTTCCACCGCGAAGACGGTCGCCTCCCGGTCGGCGAGGTCGTTCATCAGCACCTCGGTGGCGCGCTCCTCGGCATCGGGACGGACCTTCAGGAGCGGATCGAACTCCTCGTTCAATCGCTTGAGGCGGAGCAGCAGCGGGACGAGCTGCGCGACGTCGCTCGCGCGGGCGGGGCGCAAGTGGATGTAGACGGGGACGGACGGTCCCCCCTTGTTCGGCTCCGATCGCTCGGCGTCCGGTTTCGCCTTCTGCGTTGTCATGGTTTCTTCCTCTCCGTGGGCTTCTCATCGGGCATCGGGAGCGTGATGCCCGCGCGCGCCAGTTCGTGAGCCAGCTTCTGCGGCCGCCGCATGACCTCGCGGGCGATCTCGTAGAACTCCGCCCGGGAACGCGGCCGCCCGGCGATACCGAGCCGCACCGCTTCCTCCGCGACCGCCGCGGCGACGTGGGGAGGGAACTCGGTCTCCTCCATCGTCGGGAGGATGTGCTCGACGGTCAGTCCGCGGTCCTGGGCATGCCGGGCGAGCTCCTTCGCCGCCGCCAAGGTGACCTCCTGGGGGATCGAACGGGCGCGGGCGTCCAGGATCCCACGGAAGACGGACGGGAAGATGAGCGAATTGTTCACCTGGTTGGGGAAGTCGCTGCGGCCGGTCGCGACCACCGCTGCTCCGGCGGCCCTCGCCACGTCCGGCCAGATCTCGGGGACCGGGTTCGCGAGGGCGAAGACGATCGGTCCGGAGGCCATCGCGCGGATGTGCTCCGGCTTGACCGTATCGGCGTTCGGTGTCGAGGCGGCCAACAGGGCATCGGCCCCCTCGAGCGCCTCGGCGAGGCCTCCCCGGCGTCCGCCGCCGTCGGTCTGGAGGGCGAGCCGGTACTTCCACGGGTTACGGACCATCAGTTCGTCGACGTCCCGGCGCTCGGCATCCAGGATCCCCTTGTGGTCGACCAGGGTCAGCCGATGTGGATCGTGGCCGAGGGCGAGGAGGAGTCGGGCCGTCGCGATGTTGGCCGCCCCAGCCCCGAGGAGCACCGTACGCATCGTGGGGACCTTCCGATGGGTGATCTCGACCGCGTTCTGGAACCCGGCGAGGGTGGCGGCGGCGGTTCCCAGCTGGTCGTCGTGCCAGACGGGGATGGAGAGTCGCTTCTGCAGTTCCTCTAGGATCCGGAAGCACTTGGGGGAGGCGATGTCCTCCAGGTTGATGCCCCCGAACGCCGGAGCGATCCGCTCGACGGTCTCGATGAACGCTTCGTCGGACTCGACGGCGATCGGGAGGGGGATCGCGTCGACCCCGCCGAGATACTTGAACAGGAGCGCCTTGCCTTCCATCACGGGAAGGGCGGCACGGGGGCCGATGTCCCCGAGGCCGAGCACCCGACTGCCGTCGGTCACGATCGCGATGGTGTTCCCGCGACCGGTCAGGTCGAACGAGCGGTCCGGATCGGCCGCGATCGCGCGGGAGACCTCGGCGATGCCCGGGGTGTACCAGAGCGAGAAATCCTCCAGCGAGCGCACCGGCACCCGGGGGATCGTCTCGATCTTCCCGTGATAGTACTCGGCGAGACGGAGCGAGCGTTCGCCCAGCGCCACGGTCCGTTCCGCGGCGACTCGGTGCATCGCCTCCTCGGAGGGCCGCTTGCGGGGCCGGCGGCCGTCCTCGGGATCGGCGGGCGGCACCGATGCCTGTACCATCGACCCCGCACGACCTGGCGGTCTCGTATTAATCCTTCGACCGAACGAAGGCGGACCTCGGCTCGTGACGTGGGCGGCCCTCCTCCAGCGATGGGGCTCGGTGCGCTCCACCGAGCAGGCCTTAGGGGGGTCCGGCCGTTGAGCGGCGGATGGGGTCCCCGTCCGATCCGCTCCCCCACCCGTTCTTCCGAACGGCACGGGAAGGCGGCGTCCCGCTCATCGCTCCGAAGGAGTTGCGCGAGCTCCTCGAGGGCCCGACCCCTCCGCTCCTGCTCGATGTACGCTCGGAGACGGAGCGACGATGGGTGCACCTCGCGAACGACCGGCACCTCCCGATCCATACCCTTCCGCGCGAAACAGGTCAACTTCCTCGCGACCGACCGATCGTCGCGTACGATCACCTCGGTCCGCAGGCACGGCGCGCGGCGGAGCTGCTTCGGTCGAGGGGGTTCGATCGGGCGGCGGCGCTGGAGGGCGGCATCGACGAGTACGCCCGCGTCGTCGACCCAACGCTCCCCCGGTACCGGGAAGGGGAAGGCGAGCGCGGACCGCTCCTCCATCAGCTTCCGCGCCCCGACACCGGATGCCTCGCCTATCTCGTAACGGACCCCGTGGCGCGGGAGGCGATCATCATCGACCCCGGGCCGGACGCCACCCCCTACCTCGAGACCCTTCGAGCCGGGACGTGGCACCTCGTCGCGATCGTCGAGAGCCACACCCATGCCGACCATCGAGCCGGTCACGCGGCGTTGCACGCCGCGACCGACGCCCCCATCTACGTCAGCCGCCGATCCCCCGCGCAGTACCCGCACCGGACCCTCTCCGATGGGGAAACGATCGATTTCGGTTCGGAGGAGATCAAGGTCCTAGAAACCCCGGGCCATACGCGCGACCACCTCACGCTGCGGGTCCGGGACTTCGCGTTCACCGGTGACACGCTCCTGATCGGATCCTGCGGTCGGACCGATCTCGGGGACGGCTCGCCCGATATGCTCTGGGAGAGCCTCACGGAGAAGCTGCTCCGCCTGCCGGACGAGACCGAGGTCTATCCCGCCCATTTCGGCCCGCGGCATGCCCTCCCGGCGCGGTATCTCTCCACCCTCGGGTTCGAGCGGGCCACGAACGAGGCGTTGAACCAGGGCTCCCGGGAGGCGTTCATCCGGTACATGACCGAGGGGTGGCCTCCGAAGCCGGCCGACTTCGAGCGCATCGTCCAGGCCAATCTCGAAGGCTGAACGGCCGATTGCCCCGTGCGCAACCCCGTTTCTTGGTTCGCAGCGGTGCGCTCGCGCGACACCCTTAAGGAGACGCCCTGGGTCCTCGACCTTCCATGACCGTGCGGACCGCGCTGTCGGGACCGTTCCCCCGATCGGAAGCGCTCGTGGCGGCGACCCGAGACCTCGACCGGGGCCGCACGACGCCCGAGGCCGTCGAGGAACTGTTCGCTCGGACCGAGAAGGAGGTCCTCGATCTCGAGACCCGCCTCGGCCTCGACGCGTTCACGGCCGGGTATCTACGCTGGCAGGACACCTTCCGCCCCATCTCCGAGTCGTGGTCGGGGTTCTCCGTGGGGCCCGTCACGCGGATGTTCGAGACGAACACCTTCTTCCGGCAGCCGATCCTCCTT
>JBEKEW010000134.1:0-4155 GCA_050013635.1 Thermoplasmata archaeon
CATGACGTGCGGGGAGTGCAACGCCTCCTGCCCGCGGGGCGTGGACATCGTCGGCCTCGTACGGAACCTTCGAGGGGGCAAGTGGCGCACGAGGGAGGTGCCGAAAGGACTCCCGACGCTCCTGTGGGGGATGTACTCGGACGGGAACACGTTCCGCCTCCCGCCGAAACAGCGCGCCTCCTGGATGCAGGACGTGAAGGTTCCCGGAAAGGGCTCCACGCTCCTCTACGTCGGCTGCGCGGCCTCCTACGATCCCCGGGGCCAGCGCATCGCCCGCTCGGTCGCGGCCCTCCTCAATCTCGCGGGCGTGGAGTATCAGGTCCTGGGCAACGAGGAGGTCTGCTGCGGGGAGGCGGCACGGTCCGTCGGACACGAAGCATTGTTCCAGGACCTCCAGCAGCGGAACACGGAGTTGTTCAAGAAGCGGGGCGTCGAGCGCGTGATCGCGATCTCGCCGCACTCCTTCGACGCGTTGAAAGCGGGCCAGTCGGCCCACGGAGGGCCGCCGGTGGTCCATTACACGCAGGCTCTCGAGGAGCTTCTGGACGCCGGGAAGATCGGGGGAACATCCGAGAAGCGCACCATCACCTACCACGACCCGTGCTACCTGGGGCGCCACAACGGGGTCTACGAAGCCCCCCGCCGGCTGCTCGAGCTCTCCGGCCTCAAGGTCGTCGAGATGGGGAACAACCGCGGCCAAGCGCTCTGCTGCGGAGGCGGCGGAGGACGGATGTGGATGGAGACCGAGCCGCTCGAACGGCCGGGAGTCCGGCGCGTCAAGGAAGCGGCGGAGACCGGCGCGGAGCTCCTCGCCACGGCGTGCCCGTACTGCATCAGCGTCTTCGAGTCCGAACGAGGCTCCGAGCCGATCCCCGTCACGGACGTGGCCGAACTCATCGCCGGGCGCACGAAGGCCTGAGCCATGGCGGCGACGGACCAGGGTGGCCTCTGGGTCTACGCCGAGAGACGGGCGGGGTCGTTCACTCCGGTGAGCCTCGAGATCCTCGGCAAGGCCCGAGAACTTTCGAGTCGCCTCTCCGTCGAGCTGACGGCGGTGACCGTGGGGAGCGACGGCGGAGCGGCCACCGAGCTGAGGCGATACGGTCCCGACCACGTTCTCGAACTCGTGCACCCGTTGCTGACATGCCACGATGGGAAGGCCTACGCCAAGGCGATTGGCGCGGAGATCCAGAAGGCCCATCCCTCGACGCTCCTCCTCGGCGCGACGAGGAACGGCCAGGACCTCGCCGGGAGGCTGGCCGTGCGACTGCGCACGGGCCTCACCGCGCACGTCACGTCGCTGGAGCTGGACGGGAACGGCCACCTCGTCGGCTGGGTGCCTGGATTTGGCGGGGGGATCGAGGCCGGGATCACCTGCCCCGTCAAGCGGCCCCAGATGGTCACGGTCCGGCCCGGGGTCTTTCCGCCGCCTCCGGGAGGGGCCTCCGTCGGGGACGTCGAGACCGTGACCCCCGACCTCTCGGAAGAGGACGTGGGTTCGCGCCGGATCTCCTTCGAGCCGAAGGGCTCCTCCGTCGACCTCACCCGGGCCGACGTCATTGTCGTCGGGGGAAGGGGAACGGAGGGGAGCTTCGGTCGGATCGAGGAGCTGGCGCGCCTCCTCGGTGGCGAGGTCGGCGCGACGCGCGTCGCCACCGACGCCGGGTGGGTCGATCGGGATCGGATGATCGGCCAGACGGGGGTCATCACCCGACCGAAGATCGCTCTCGTGCTCGGCGTCAGCGGCGCGGTGCAGTTCACCGTCGGCATCGAGGGAGCGGGGACGGTGATCGCGGTGAACCGGGATCCCCAGGCTCCCATCTTCGACTGCGCCGATCTCGGCATCGTAGGGGATCTCGGTCCCGTCGTCGATTCCCTCCTCCGGGCATTGGGGGAGGCCTGACGATGCGGATCGTGGTCTGCATGAAGATCGTTCCCCGACCGGAGGAGGTCAAGGTCAATCTCGAGACCAAGGCGCTCGACCGCACCGGCGCGAGGTCGGTGATCAACTCCTCGGACATGAACGCCCTCGAGATCGCGCTCGCCTACCGCGACGCCCACGGGGGGAAGGTGACCATCCTCTCGATGGGGCCTCCCCAGTTCGAGCCGTACCTGCGTGTGGCCCTCGCCGTGGGAGCGGACGAGGCGGTTCTGCTGAGCGACCGGGCCTTCGGCGGAGCGGATACGCTGGCTACCTCCTACACACTCGCGACCGGGATCCGGAAGATCGGAGGCGTCGACCTGGTCCTCTGCGGAGAGGAGTCGTCGGACGGCGGAACGAGCCAGGTCCCCCCCAGCATCGCCGAATGGCTGGACGCGTCCCAGGCGACCTACGTGGAGCGCCTCGTCGCCGGGAAGGACGGGACGGTCCGGGCGACGCGGGCCCTCGAGGATGGGAAGGAGACCGTAGAGCTCTCGGTCCCGGCCGTGATCTCCGTGATCGTCGGTTCCAACGAGCCCCGGTTCATCGACTACGACCGGTGGGCGTTCGCCCAGAGCGCGAAGGTCCAGGTATGGAACGCGACCGAACTGGGCGGTGACCCGCAGTATCTGGGGCTGAGCGGTTCCCCCACCACGGTGGCGGGGCTGCGAGAGGTGAAGAAGGCCGGACGACGTCGCGAGACGGTCACCGTGACCCCCGAGGAGGCCGCGTTGAGGATCAAGGCCGAGATCGATCGGGCCGGGCTGGCCCGGAGCTGAACGGACGGGCACGCCCCGTTGCGCGGTCACCTACCCATCCTCCCCGGGAGCTGTCGTAGAGTCTCGGCATCCCCCATCGGTCGCGGAGTCCGTTCCGGGTCGACCGCGCTCGTTCGAGGGTGGGTCTCCGGTGATCACGCTCGAGCTCGGTCTCATGCGCGAGGCGTCGGTTCGATCCTCTTAGGATCCCGCGGGAGTCGTGGCAACGTTCGTTCCTTGCTCCCAGGATCCCCAACGAGCTGTCCGTGCCGTGGACGAACGGTCGAGAGGCGGTTGCGGGCCTCCGGAGGGATCGCACGCCCCGAAAGCGGGAACCGGACTTCGCTCCCCGGCGGGCTCGTCGGCAGCGACCCCTAGGTTCGCGTCGCCCGAGCCGGACCACGGCTCCTCCGGTGCGGCGGGGAGTGGAGAAGTCCCCGTCCGTCGGACCCCCCGGCAAGGCATATTTCCGCTATACGCTCCCGCCCCCGTTGGCCGTCGCATCCCCGTCCGACCCGGGTGCCAGCTCCCCGCGCGACGTGCTCGCAACGCTCGACTCCGGCCGAGTCCGATCGTTCCACCTACGAACGGTCGTCATCACCGGGATGGGCTTCCTCACCGATGCTTACGACCTCTTCGTCATCTCGCTCGCGATCCCCATCATCTCCGCGGTCTACGGAACCGGCGGGTCGCTGAGCAACGTCGAGACCGGGCTCCTCGGCGCCGCCGCGCTGATGGGAGCGGTCCTCGGACCCCTCCTGTTCGGCCCGCTCGCCGATCGTTACGGTCGGCGCCTCGTCTATTCGATCACGCTGTCGATGCTGGCGGTCGGTGCCGTCGGGAGCGCCTTCAGCGCCCCCTTCCTGGGGCTCTCCACCGTTGAGGTCCTCATCCTCTGGCGGTTCCTTCTCGGCGTCGGCGTGGGAGGAGAGTACCCTCTCAGCGCGACGATCATGAGCGAGTACTCGAACATCCGCAGCCGGGGCCGGCTCGTCGCTATGGTCTTCGCGATGCAAGGGTTCGGCCTCCTCGCGGGCGCGGGGGTCAGCCTCGCCGTCGTCTATTCCACCAGCTCGCTCGATCTGGCCTGGCGGATCATCCTCGGCGCCGGTGCGGTACCGGCGCTCCTCACGATCTACTTCCGGACCCGCCTTCCGGAGACCCCGCGCTACAGCCTCTCCCGAGGCGACGTGAGCGGGGCCGCCCGCACCGTGGGGACGGTCACGGGGACCACGGTCGCCGCGGTCTCCCGGCCGCGCTCCACCCGCGTACCGCTCGCCACGATCTTCCGATCCTATGGGCTGCTGATCGTGGGAACGTCGCTCTCATGGTTCCTCTTGGATGTCGCCTACTATTCGACGAGCATCTTCAATCCGGTGATCCTCGCCCACATCGGCTTCGCCGACGTCCAGGGGTTAGGTGTCCTGGCCGCGGTCCGGCTCCTCGCGCTCGGGAACGTTCTCATCGCCCTCGTAG
>JBEKEW010000135.1:0-4134 GCA_050013635.1 Thermoplasmata archaeon
TCGGCCGAGGAGAATCGGGGCCCGAGGCGAACGCTCTCCCCGACGCGCCTTCGGCCGATCCCGCTTCGATCCTCGAGTCGAAGCCCCTCACGTCGCCGGGCCGGTCGTAGGTCTCCCCGACCGTTCCGTCCCGAGGTTGAGCATTCACCGCCACTCTCCCGAAGAGTGTTCGGCGCTCCTGGAAGCGGACCCGGCGCGGGAAGTTATCGGTCCGGGCCTTCAGTTGGATGATTCCCAAGGGGTCCGTCCCATTCTCCGCCGCGCCGTTCCCGTGCTCGCAGGCGAACACCCGAGCGATCGCCCGACGTTCCCATGGTGGCGAGCTAGACCGTGGGGAGAACCTGCTCCCGAACGTGGGCAGGGAGCGCCCCGGCTCGAAGGCGTCCACGAGGCGTGCGAGGCCGGAGCCATTCGATCTCCCGCATCTGAATGGAGCGACTCCGCCAGAAAGCCGGACCATACCCACCCTTCGTCGTCTATTTGTCCTTGGAGGTGATTACCGTCATGATGGCGGGTTCTGACGTGCGCCCGCTCCATGCGGTCGCCATTCTCATCGGGACCGATGAGTCCGAAGCGTTCCTGAGATTGAGCCAGAGTCCGATCGGCGACGAATGCCAGCGATGCCACGTGTGTCGGTCGGCTCGCGAGTACGTCCAACGACGTTTGGACGAGCGGTCGGGGCGTGTCCTCCCGCCGGACCAGAACGGGGACGTTGCCTGGCGGAGCCTCCGAACGGCGGTCGAGAGCGCCAGGGCCTCGATCCACGAATCCGGGTAGCCCACGAGCGGACCTCCCAGGTCCTCGACGCGCGTAGTCCGAGCAGCTCCGGCATATCCTACCCGCGCTCGCTGCGCCGGGGAGACTCGAACCTGGTCGCCGTGCGCTGCAGGGCCGGCCGAGGGAGGGGATGGTGCCGAGCCCGCGCCGCTTCCCAGGCGACGCGCGGACCATGAGCGGTCGGGGCGATCGACCGCGTCGCCTCGGCGCCTTAATGGCCCGGCGCGCTTCCGCGGCCCAGGGTCCGGGCGAGACCCTGAGGAGACCGTAGATGACACTACCTCGCGCAGTGCTCGTGACGGGGGCCTCGTCCGGGATCGGCGAGGCGACCGTCCGGGCCCTCGTCGCCGACGGCGCCCACGTCATCGCGGTGGCCCGCCGGAAGGATCGGCTCGAACGGCTCGTGGAGGAGCTGCGAGGCCAACGCGGCTCCGTGACGTCGATATCGGCGGACCTCACCGACGCCGACACGACCTTGAGGGTGGTAGAGCAGGCGGTGGCCGTGGACGGCCGCCTCGACGGGCTCGTCAACAATGCCGGGATCATGCTTCTCGGCCCGATCGCGAGCACGGACCCTGCCGAATGGGACCGGATGCTGCGGATCAACCTTCACGCCGTCCTGCGGCTGACCTCCGCCGCCATACCCTATCTACTGCGTTCCGCGGGTGAGCCGGGGGGCGTTGCGGACATTGTCAACGTCTCTTCTACCGCCGGCCGGATCGCCCGCAAGGGGGCCGGAGCCTACAACGCCTCGAAGTTCGCCCTGAATGCGTTCTCCGAGTCCTTGCGGCAGGAACTCGCTCGGAAGTTCGTCCGGGTCTCGCTGGTGGAGCCGGGGCTTGTCCTGACGGAGCTCACCTCGCACATTCGAGATGAGACGACTCGGCGCGAGGCCGATGCGTCCCGGGCTGCTATCGCCTCCCTGGGGGCCGACGACGTGGCCCGGGTCATCGCCTTCATCATGGCGCAGCCCCGCCACGTGGCGATCAACGAAGTGCTCCTCCGACCCACCGAGCAGGAGCCGTAGGCGCCCCCGACGACGGACCGTAACGCCGTGCGTTCACCGGCGCCGCGTCCACCCGGGAGAGAACCGTCGGCTTCGCATCATCCGGCCCGCGCGCCACGTTCCCGACGGCTTGCGAAGGTTTGTGGTCCGACGAACGACCTCCCCTCCGACCGATCCACCGGCAACCACCGCGATCCGGACCGGGGTCCATGCGCGGATCCTTCGATGGTGGCCTCGAACGGTCGCACCCGGACGGAGGCACGGTTCCCCGAGTTAGGAATCGTTCCTCACGTCGCCGGGGGTCTCCGTCGCTTCACAACGACGAGCGCGACGACCACGATCACGACGATCACGATCGCGATGACCACCCAGACCCACCACGCGATCGAGGAGCTTCCCCCTCCCCCGCCGCTGGTCGATGTGAACGTGATCGTCTGGCCGACCGGTCCTCCGAGGACGGTCAGGGTGCCCGATCCGGACGCCGAGCTGTAGCCCGATACCGCACCGGTCGTGAACGCGTACGTTCCATTCACTACATGGAACGCAATCGTCGTGGACGTCGAGCTGTTCGTCATCCCATAGAACGTCACCGACCACGAGGTCCCGCTCCCCAGCCCCGTTTCCGTGAACGTTACCAGATACGCCGACGCGAACGTCAGTTGTACCGGTGCCGGCACTCCTTGCACCGTTAGGGTCCCCGTCGGAGTGGGCGGCGCCCATCTCGGGTCCGCCGACGCCACCGTGTACGTCCACGTCCCATTCGGCAGCGAGAAGGCGATGGTCGACCCGGTTCCCGAATACGAGAACTTCTGCACCGTTCCTGTGACGTTGACATACCACAGAGTCCCTGTCGGCAGGTTCCCCGCCGCCATGGTCACCGTGTACACCGCGAGGAACGTCACATCCACCGTCTCCGGGGCTCCGACGACCCGGAGGCTGCCCGTGGCCGGCACGACCCCCCACGATGGGTTCGATGATCCGAGAGCGTAGGAGTAAGTCCCGTTGAGCAGGCTCATCGTAATCGTCGCCCCCACGGACGACGTGGACGGGCGGCCCGTTACGTTCGCATACCACAACACTCCCGATGGCAGACCGGATTCTGTGAAGGTCACCATGTAGTGGTTCGACGGGATCGGTGCGAACACGATCGCCTGACTCACGTCGGTGCCGATCACCGTGGTCGTACCCGACGAGGGGCTCGAGGTGTAGCCACGGACCGGGCCCACACTGAACCCGTACGTCCCGTTCCCCAGTCCCGTGAACACGATCGATGGTACCGACCCGAACTGCGCCACCCCGTTCACGGTGACCGACCAGGTGGTCCCCGTCGCAAGCCCTGTTTCCATGAAGGTCAGCGTGATCGGGGGCGGCGGGATCGGGGTGAACACGATCGTCTGATTCACGTTCGCGCCCGTCACCATGATCGGGCCCGACGACGGACTCGACGTATAGCCGGTGACCGATCCCACGATGTAGGTATAGCTCCCGTTCATCAGGACGAACGCGAGGGAAGCTCCGATTCCGGACTGCGCCACTCCGTTCAAGGTAACCGACCAGCTCGTTCCGCCCGGCAACCCGGTCTCCACGAAGGTTACCGTGTACGTCGCGGCCGTCGGGGGGGCAAACATGACAGATACCGACACCGCACTGCCGTTGACCGGCACCACACCGGACCCGGGCCCGACGTAACCGGGCACCGACATGACCGTGTAGTTGAACGTCCCGTTGGGAACCTGGAACGTGATCGCGTCGGTACTGGCGCTCCCGACTTCCGTCGTCGCGTTCTGTCCGTTGAACACGCCCTGGACGTCCACTTGCCACGTCGTCCCCGTCGCAAGACCGGTCTCGGTGAACGTGAGCGCATACGTCACGAGAGTGAATGTCACGGCGACGGCGACGCCGTGGTTCAGGGGAGCCCACCCGCTGTCCGGCGCCGCGTGTCCGTCAATGCTGATGCTTTCCGTCACGCCCGCCATGGAAGACCCCGGCATCACCGCGTACGGATACGTCGCCTCCGTAAGGTTCCCTACGACGATCGTGTTCCCGCTCGTACATGTCGTCCAGCCGACGGTTACGCACCACCCCCACTCCACCGGAACGTTGGTCGCCGCGAACGTCATCGCGTACGTCGTCCCCGCCACGAACACGATGGCCTCCGTGACGTTGTTCGCGCTCACAGTGAGGTTCCCGACAGGGGAGATTCCCGTGACCAGATACCCGGCCGGGCCACTGACCAGGTACGGGAGGGTCCCGTTCGGAACCCGGATCGCCATGCTCGTTGCCGCGGTGTTCGCAACGAACCCGTACGGTGCCGCAGGGTCCGTCACGACGGCCGTCCAACTGTCGCCACT
>JBEKEW010000136.1:0-4378 GCA_050013635.1 Thermoplasmata archaeon
GCCGACCTACGCGGTCACGTTTACGGAGTCCGGCCTCACGTCCGGGACGAGTTGGTCGGTCACGTTCAACGGAGCGACCCAGAGCTCGAGCACGGACTCGATCGTCTTCAGCGGGATTCCGAACGGTTCGTACGGCTTCACGGTCGGAAGCGTGTCGGGCTACCTCCCGCCCGTTCCGTCGAGCGGCGTGGTCACGGTCGATGGGGCAGCGGTCTCCACATCCATCGAGTTCACTCCGACACCGCCCCCGACGTACACCGTCACGTTCACCGAAGCAGGACTCCCAACGGGCACGAGCTGGTCCGTGACCCTCGGAGGCTCCCTGCAGTCGAGCACATCCTCGACGATCACGTTCTTCGACATCCTGAACGGCACGTACTCGTTCGCGGTGAGCGCGGTCACCGGATACACGGCGTCACCCTCCAGCGGGTCGGTGACGGTCAACGGAGCACCGACGGGTCAGGGGATCCAGTTCACGCCGGTACCCCCGCCGACCTACGTAACTCAGAGCTCGAGCACGAGTTCGATTGCCTTCACCGGGATCACAAGCGGCTACTACTTCTTCGGGGTAGATACCGTGGCCGGCTACAAGGCCGCGCCGCCCAGCGGCACGGTGGTCGTGTCGGGAGCGGATGTATCGCAGACGATCTCGTTCACGGTTCTTCCGCCGTTCACGTACTCAGTGGTCTTTGCGGAGACCGGCCTCGCCGCCGAGCAGAGCTGGTCGGTGACGCTGGGTGGCAGCACCCAGTCCAGCACCACGTCCACGATCACGTTCACCGAGATCAACGGGACGTATGCCTACACCGTTGGTTCCATCATCGGCATGAAGGCCCTCCCGTCAAGCGGGAGCGTCACGGTCCGTGGAGCCGCTGTGGCTGTGCCAATCGCATGGTCCCCGGTGGTACTGCCGACGTACGCGATCACCTTCACCGAGACGGGAATCTCCGCGGGAACGAACTGGACGCTCGCTGTGGGTCGGCAGTCGGTCACGACAAACGCCACGACCATAACGGTCCAGCTTGCCAACGGGACCTATGCCTACTCGATCAGCGCCTCGGGCTACCAAACGGCCACGGGCACGGTGACGGTCATCGGAGCCGCGCAGAACATCCCCGTGTCGGTATCCCAGAACACCACCACCACCTCGATCAGCTGGCTCGACTGGGTCCTGATCGCGATCGTCATCATCGTGATCATCATCCTCCTGCTGGTCCTGTACATGCGTGGCGGCGGCAAGAAGCCGGCACCGGTGGTGGCCAAGGAGAGCACCCCATCGGGGACGACGACCACCACCACGACGACCAACACCACCACGGACCGGACGACGACTCCGAGCGGATCCAGCACCACGACGTCGACGGTGAAGACCCGCACGACGCCTGACTCGGAGACCCCCCCGGGCCAGAAGTAGGCCGGTGGGTCGGCTCCCCGCGAGCCGTTGGACTCGAACCCTTTCCCCCTCTTTCTATTCTACCAGTTCTTGAGATCTGTTCCCCCGTACGGCACCGCCCTTCGCTCGAAGGAAGGTGCCGGCGATCGGGCCTTGAAGTGAGAGCCTCTCGATCCGCGGCGGTATCTTTATAGTCGGGGCACGGGTGGGCGCCGCGTTTCCATCATGGCGGAGTCCGCGTACAGCCGCATGGGCCGGTCGTTCCGCGCCACGCTGGGAGACGAAGGGGCCGGGCTCCGTCACGAGCGCCTGCTGACGTGGCGACGCGAGCACACGGTCACGCGGGTGGAGCACCCCCTGCGCCTCGACCGCGCGCGCGCGGTCGGGTACCGCGCCAAGCCAGGGTTCATCGTCGTGCGCGTGCGGGTCCGCCGCGGAGGGCAGCGTCACCGGGCGATCATCGCCGGGCGGCGTCCGAAGCGCAAGGGGATCAATCGGATGACCCTCGCGAAGAGCCTGAAGCGGATCGCCGAGGAGCGCGCGCAGAAGCACTATCCGAACCTCGAGGTCCTGAACTCGTACTGGGTCGGTGAGGACGGGAAGGAGAAGTTCTACGAGGTGATCCTCGTCGACGTCAGCAACCCGTCGATCATCGCGGACCCGAAGACGGAGTGGATGGCCGCTCCCACCCAGAAGGGCCGGGTCTATCGCGGTCTGACGAGCGCCGGTCGCGAGACCCGCGGGCTTCGATGGAAGGGCAAGGGCGCGGAGCGGATGCGCCCGTCCCGCTCGCGCAACCGTCGGGACACCCGCCGCACCCAGACGAAGGTCATCCCCTAGGGAGCCTCGGCGCGCAGACGCTCCAGCAGTTCGGCGATCGTCATGCCGTGTCGTTCGGCCATGCGCCGGGTCCATCCGTGGAGGCCCTCCACGTGGACGACCTCCCCGCGCAGGATCCGAGCGAGCCGACGCCGGTACTCCAGGTCGAGCCGGACGCCGCCGGCCTGCAGGAGGCCTCGGAGGCGGCGGGCGAGGTTCCCCCCTTCGGGATCCCAGTCCGTCAGCAGGATGACGGTCCGGTGGCCGTCCAGGAGGCGCTGGGCGGTCGTGGCGAGGGTCGTGCCGCGGTGCACGAGCTCGATCCCTCCCTCGAGCCCGAGCCGGGTCAGCGCCCGTCGATCGCGCTCCCCTTCGACGAGGATCCCAGCCCCGTCGTCGCGGTTCGCGCGATACAGTCGACGCCACAGCTCCAGGAACTCCTCGAAGGCCTCGTCGGAGTCCTCTCCTGCGCGCATCGTCCGCTCCGTCGGTAGACGCCGCAACTCCTATAGCCTCGGGCCCCCCTGGGAGCGTTCTCCCGGTGATGCCCGACCAATATGGCCAACTTCTGGAGTGGCGAAGGAGTGAGAACGCCTCCCGGGGCGGGCTCTCGAAGCTTCCCCACAACTTCTACTCCACGACCGCGAGCTACCTCGCCGAGCTGCGCCGCTCCTACGAGAGCGAACTGCGCGAGAACCCCTCCGACCGCAAGGGAGAGCTCGCCCGGCAGACGTACCAGAGGGCCAGCAGCCTCTCCCGGGACATCGTAGAGGGACGGATGGCCAAGCTGGTCGGAGCGGCCCTGCACGCGAGCGTAGGAGGCCCCCGGGACGTCCCGAACACCCTCCCGGAGGAGCGGGAGCTGTTGAACCGGCTCATCTCGGTGCTCGCCTCGCACCGGCATGCGGTCGCACCGTTCCTGGATCCGGCGCACCCCGCCGGGAACGCGGACGCCTTGACCCACCCGGCCGTGCCGGAACCGACCCCGGTCCCCCCCCTGGTCGGGGTTCCGCCGCTCCCGAAAGCTCCTGCAACCACCGTGCCGCTCGTCTACGTCCGGATCGTCAAGGACGGTCGCCCGATCACGATCGGGGCGGACACGATCGAGCTTCGTCGCGAGGACGTCCTGTCCCTGCCGGGCGATGCGGCGCAGCTTCTCATCGATGCCCAGATCGCGGAACGCGTCGCCGCCGGCCCGTCGAAGATCGTCACGTAGGCACCGGTCCCGTCGGAAGAGGCGGGGCGAGTTCGAGCACCTGGAACCGCTCGAATCCGAAGAGCAGGCTTTTGGCGGCGAGATGGGCTTTGACCCGGGCTTCGGCCGAGGGGGCCGAGCGCAGCGTCTCCTGGAGGAGCTCGGCGAACCCCCACCGGCCGAGCGCTTCCGCCTGGGAGGAATACGCGATCTCCCGCAATCCGGACCGACCTGCGTCGGCGCGCACCCGGGTGAAGTTGACGAACGTGCTCAGGTCCACGAGTCCCGGATGGGCCCACGGTTCCTCCACGGGTCGATGACGTCGAACGGCCGCGAGGGTCCCGGTCGAGTGGGCGGATCGGAGCTCGGGTTCCTCCATCCCGTAGTCAACGATGATCGCCACCCCGGCGAGCAAGTGGTCGGCGATGCCCCGGAGTACGCCGGCCACCGCGGCCGCATCTTCCCAGATCTCCCCGTCCCGAGGGGAGGGTGGAACGCCTCGCGGGAGCGGGGATACCGGCGTGGACTCCGCGGGCTCCAGCAGATCGCCGGACCGTCGGACCCCGAGCTCCCGCCACGTTCCTCCTCGGTACACCAGCCGTCGGACCGGCTGGGCGTCGAGCACCTCGTTCGCGATCACCACACCAGCGAACGGGCCCGTTCCTCCCACGTGCCCCGCGGACACGACCGGGATGCACCGGCGCGCTCCCACCTCCCGCGCGCGCTCCAACGTGGAGATGCCCCGGGACGCCGAACGCTCCACGAGGACGTAGGAGTACCTCGAACCGGGATCGTTCTCGCGGCCGAGCGCCTCAAGGATCGCGACCGCCAGCGTGCCGTCACCGGGTCCGAGCTCGACGATCCGGAACGGTGCCTCCGTCGGGAGGAGGTCCCGGACCTCCTTCACGCGACGGGCGAGGGCCCTGCCGAACAGGGGGTGGACGTACGAGGCAGTGTAGAAATCCCCCGCG
>JBEKEW010000137.1:0-4061 GCA_050013635.1 Thermoplasmata archaeon
GAGCTCATCGGTGTCGAGGACAAGTACCACCTCTTCGTCGCCCCGTAGGCCCCCTTCCGGGCCGTTCGCCGTTCCCGAGGGGGCCCGCGCGATCGAGGAGACCCTACGGACCCTCGGGATTCGCCCGTCGCGCCGCATGGGCCAGTCGTTCCTGATCGATCCGTTCGCTGCCGATGCGGAGGCCGCCCTCGTGGAGGCGCCCCCGGGTCGACCGGTCTTCGAGATCGGGGGAGGTCTCGGGATGTTGACCTCGGCCCTCGTCCGCCGAGGGGTCCGGCCGCTCACGATCGTCGAACGCGATCCGCGCCTTGTCGCGTTCCTCCGCTCGGTCTTCGCGGACCGGATCGCCGTCGAGGAAGCGGACGCCACGAGGTATCCGTTTCCCGCCGGCGTGACGGTCGTCGGGAACCTCCCGTTCTCCATCGCGACGCCGATCCTTCTCGCGCTGTTCGAACGCAGGATCCCCCGGATCGTGGCGATGGTGCAGCGCGAGGTCGCCGATCGCCTCGCCGCCGGGCCCGGCTCGAAGACCTACGGCCGTCTGTCGATCGCCGCCCGGCTGTATGGTGACATCGAACTGTTCCGTACGGTTTCCCGCTCCTCCTTCTACCCGACCCCCGAGGTCGAAGGCCGGATCATCGTGCACACGACCCGGAGGGGCCCGCTGCCGGTCCCGGACCCCGGTCGGTTCGAGGAGATCGTACGGGTCCTGTTCTCCTCCCGTCGCAAACAGCTCGGAAACCTCCTCCCTCGACTGGGGCGGGCTTCCGCGGAGCTCGAGCGCCTGACGCGCGAGGCCGCCTGGCCGGACGAGTGGCCACGCCTGCGTCCGGAAGATCTCCCTCCGGAGGCATACTTCCGTTTCGCGACCGCATTCGAGGGTTGATCGAGGAGCACCTGATGCGCAACCGGGCCGAACTCCCGAAATGTTACGGAGGTCGGGGACGATGCTTGAGCTCCTGAGTCCAGTACTTGGCCATCTCCCGTCAGGGCTGATGCGCTAACCCACGCGTGAGCCAGTTGTTCCTCGTCGATGCCTTACTCTGCTCCCGGCTCGTCGCGGAGGCGCAAACTGCGAGTTCACCTCTTCGATCTCGAATGCCTCCGGGTCGAACTCTGCGCCCAACCACTCGAGCATCTCCTCCCGGGATTGCCCCTCGGGCTTGAACTTCGGGTCCCGTACCATTCTCACGATGTCGACATACCCGTAGACCCCGCCACAGTCCTCGGGAGGGCAGGCCCTCTTCCCTTCCACGCAGTGAGGCAGACTCATTCCTGCGGGTACGGGAATGTCCTTCTCCAGTCGGACGTCATGGACCCAACCGTCGCCGAAGTCGTATTCGTAGAGGGCACGACCCCCTCCCCGTCGAAACAGCTCGCGAATCGTTAGATGCGTCGAGTCCACGGTAGGGTAGATTCCCTCGTTCTCCGGGTCGGGAGGTTCCACGGAGATGAGGTTGGGTCGCTGGCCGAGCAGAAAATGGTGGAGGTGACTGTCGGTCCATCCCATGGCCACCTGGATCGCCCGGTGCAGGTAGTCGACGGAGGCTTCGGGAGGAACCAGTATCCTCCGCCAGACGGGAGGGCGTATTCCGAGGAGGGTCACTCGGAGTTGGTAGGCGGTAGGAGTCGAACGACGTTCTCGCTGCGGGTTCTCTGGGCGCCCCCCCTGCGCTCCGTCCTCGTGGGAGCAGGCATGAGTTGAAGTGAACGCCCGGAAGAGATGAACTTGAGGGCGCCTCCCCGATTCCCAACCTTCGCCGTGGATTCACCGTCACTGGGTACGGGTCGGGCCCATCCCCATGGCTCGAAGTGGTGCTGTATCTCTTCGGGTGGTCGAACTGTATGACTCTATCGGAATCACGAGCACGACCACACGATGGCGCAAGAGTACCGTTCAACGCAAAGCGCAATAGGTGCGACGCCTTCCGCTCGCATTACTCCACGGGAAGGGGACACTGCAGGGGATGGGCGGAGGTCAAGGGAGGCGTGTCCGGTGCCCAATGTTGGGTTAAGTGGGGCGACGTGTCCGGCGCCTATCGTGCCCGTGCCTGACGGGGGCCGCAGCCACCCTCCCTATCGCCTGGCCTCACGTTGTACCGAGATTCCCCGGCAGAACAGCCCAGGATGAGCAGAATGGACGCCGTTGTCCGTGCAAGCCTCAAGCAGACCGGTGGCGTCTTCCTATCCATCGTCCCCCTCTTCGCGTTTTGGTTCATCGCGATGGGAAACTCGCTGACGTTGCTCGCGATTGGCCTGCTCGTTGGAACGGCCCTCATGGTCATTCTAGCGATATTGCGGCTCGCGCGCGGAACGCTCTTGTGGGCCACGGCGATCTTCTTCGGGTTTGCGCTGGTTGCGGTGTTCGGGCTTCAGAACCTGTGGATCATCGAACATCTCGGGGTGTTCCCCTCCTCCATCTTCTTTGTCGCGATCATGATCTCGATGATTCTGGATCGGCCATTCATCCAGGAGCATGCCCGGGAAGGGCTGACCCCGGAACAACAGGCATCGGCCTCGTTCGCGCGTAGCTGTTTCGTGCTGAGCAGCTTCTGGGCGGCGGTTCTCTTGATCATGGCGCTGGTCAGCGTGGCCGAGTTGTTCTACCCGGGTCCGGGTCAGTTGACCTACGTCTTCCTCCAGCTCGGAATCGTGGGAGCCGCCTTGGGGTCCCAAGCGAACTACGTCGTGCACATCAAGCGTAGACGCATCGCCGAGGAGCGTGCCGCAGCGGATCTGACTCGCCTAGGAACCGAACACTGACGGCCCTTGGGTCGCTCGCGCCGCGTTCTCCCTACCTAGTGGGCGTTTCCAGAAGTTCCTAGCCTAGCACGCTGATCGCGCTACCACCCATCCTGTTCGGGATCGTAATCGTCCATGCGCTCGAACCCTTTCACTCCGAGGATCGAGAGCACCGACGGGGAGTCTAGGGCCATCTGCCGTATCGTCCCGAGCAACTCCTTCTTCTCCCGCTTCTCGAGTTCCTTCAGCACCTTGTCCAGGTCCACGAACGACCGCGGCTTGCGCTGGTACGTCTCGAGGAGCGCGGCCACATGCTTGCAGGGATAGTACTCCGACGGGCAGGAGCACTCGCACTCCTTCTTCCGCCCGATCGAGGCTTGGGTCCGGTAGATGCCGGAGTTCCCTTGGATCCGACAGACCAGTGTCGAGCCGATCTTGATCCGCTCCCGCATCCGGGGTGAGTCCACATACTCGTCCACCCGGTCCTCCCATGAGCGCGCCATCGCCGTGCTCACTGTAGGTAGGCGAGGCCGGCGCAATCGAAGCACTCCTCGGGTGCGCCGCCCATCGATCCGCTCGGTAGGTACGATCGCTTGTACAGCTCCGTGCTGTACCGGTAGAACGCGAACCCCCATACGTCCGGCCGTCCGGCATACTCGAGCCGACACAGATGGGTCGGAACGCGCTCCTCGTTCCCTGGAGCCTCCTCGTTATAGCAGTAGGCGTCCACGTGCGCATACCGCCCGCGGAAACGTACCGTCACCCGAGCGCACCGCTCCTTCCAGTGCGTCCGCGCATGCGCTTGGCGCCGTTCCGTCAGCTCCCGCTGCAACTGGGGAGGGATACCCTCGGGCGGTCGCACCATGCCTACCCCTCGGGACGCACGAGGACCGAGCTCTTGGGCTCTTCTTCGGACCACCGTTTCAGGTCCGCCCGAAGATCCTCCCACGTGTACGTCCATCGGAATGGTCGGGGATGTCGATTCCATCGGGCGAGGAACCCCCGGATCCTCTCCTCCGCGTCCTCCCGGTCCTGTTACGGTTCGGGGCATCGGCGGTGATTGCTCTCTCTGATGGCGGGCCTTGATGCCCCGCTAGCGCAACAGTACCTTTCGAGCCGGTGCGGTATCTCTTCCGGTGGTCGAACTGTTCGACTCTATCGGAATCACGAGCACGACCACCCGATGGCGGGAGAGTACCTCGAACTAGGCTTTGTAGATTTATTGGGCCGGACACGGCGATTCTCGGACACGACTTTCGATATACCGACAATCTGTTGATTCGGTAGCCCGAGATGCAACGATCATCATCCATTCCGGC
>JBEKEW010000138.1:0-4032 GCA_050013635.1 Thermoplasmata archaeon
GACGGTCGTCACCGGCACCCTCTCCCCCGGCGGCACCTACAGCGCTCTCACCCAGGCGGCCCCGGTCCTGCTGTTCCTGTTCGCGCTGTTCCTCTTCGCCGGGGCTCTCGAGCGCCATGGGGTGCTCACGCATCTCGCCCGATGGCTGATCGGCCGGGCGCACCGTCCGGCGGACCTCCCCCTCGTGATCTTTGTCGGCTTCGGCATCGCCTCCGCGTTCCTCGTCAACGACGCGTTGGTGCTGCTCGCGGTCCCGCTGCTCTACGACCTCGCGAAGCGGTCGAAGATGGACCCAAAGCCCCTCTTGTTGGCGGTCGCCTTCGCGGTGACCATCGGAAGCGCGCTTACCCCGATGGGGAATCCCCAGAACCTGCTCATCTCAATCTCGAGCGGCCTCCAGGCACCGGTGGCCACCTACTTGCGCTACCTGCTCCTTCCCATCGCGGCGAGCATTGCCCTCGGCGCGCTCTACCTTCGGTGGGTGTTCGCCAAGAAGATGGGGGCATCGACGCCCGAGTACGAGCGCCTTCGGGCCGGGGCGCCTCCGCTCTTCCCCAGGGGAGGCTGGACCGCTCGCATCGTCCGGTACCCTGTGATCGTGCTGTTCCCCGCCACGATGATCCTCCTGATCGTTCTCGATGTCGCTAGCGCGTCGTTCGGGGGAACTCCGATCCCGATCTGGGAGATCGCGCTCGGGGGGGCGCTCGTGACGTTGCTCCTATCGCCGAAACGGACCGCCATGCTGCAGGCCGTCGACGTGCGCATCCTCGTGCTCTTCGCGGGCCTGTTCGTCGTCGTCGGCGGGGCGGTCGCCGGCGGCGTGATCGGCTCCCTCGAGACCCTGCTCCCCATCCCCCCGGCCGGGGGACCGAGCACCGCGGCGCTCCCCGTGATCTTCGCCACGAGCCTCTCGGCACCCCAGGTCGTCAGCAACGTTCCGTGGGTCGCGCTGCAGATCCCGGTGCTCACCGGGCTCGGCTACGGCAGCTCCACTCCGGTCGCCTGGGTCGCACTCGGAGCGGCAAGCACGCTCGCCGGGAACGTGACCATCCTCGGGGCGGCCAGCAACCTCATTCTGGTGGACCGCGCCGAACGGATGGGGATCCGGATCCGGCTCGCCGAGTTCATGCGCTACGGACTGCCCGTCGCCGCCCTCTCCACCGGGTTGACGTTCGTCGCCTTGTGGTTCGGGATATAGGCCGCGTGCCGGACGGAGTGCGGACCCCGGCGGGACGCGGGCGCGGGGTCTCGGACGTGAATTCTACTCCACTCGTTCGAGACACCCGTTCACGCACCGTGAAGGCTTTACCCGACGTAGCGGTGTGCGACGTGGTGCGTTCATGAGCGACAACCGGGCATTCAATCCGACCAGCCTGTCATCGAAAGACCAGCCGACCAAGCCGCACCGCGGCGTGGTGATCCGCGTCCCCATCCCGGGACCCAACGCCCAACGGATCATCAAGGCCGACGAAGCCCTCCTGGCGACCTCTACCAAGACCTCCCCGGTCGTGGCGGAGAGCGCCCAGGGCGTCTGGGTCACCGACGTCGATGGCAACCGCCTGCTCGACTTCGCCGCGGGCATCTCGGTCCTGAACGTCGGTCATTGCCACCCCGACGTGGTCAAGGCGGTCCGGGAGCAGGCGGGGAAGCTATCGCATTTCGCGGGCACCGATTTCTATTACGAGAACCAGACCCAGCTCGCGAAGCGCTTGGCCGCGATCACGCCCGGCCGCCACGAGAAGAAGGTCTTCTTCACCAACAGCGGGGCCGAGAGCGTCGAAGCGGCGCTGAAGCTGTCGCGATGGAACCGCCAGCGCCCGCTGACGGTCGGGCTGCTGGGCGGGTTCCACGGACGTACGATGGGAGCGCTGACCATGACGTCGTCCAAGCCGGTCCAGCGCGGCCGCTTCAATGCGTACGCCGGCGGGGGCCAGCACATCCCCGCCCCCAACTGCTACCGCTGCCCGTACAAGCTCGAGTACCCGAGCTGCGACCTGTACTGTGCCAAGATCCTGAAGGAGCTCTATCTCGAAACGTCGATCCCACCGGACGACGTCGCGGCGTTCATCGCCGAACCGCTGATGGGCGAGGGGGGCTACATCGTCCCGCCGAAGGGCTGGCACGCGGCGATCAAGTCGATCCTGGACGAGCACGGGATCCTCTTCATCGACGATGAGGTCCAGGCCGGGATGGGGCGAACCGGTCACTGGTTCGCGATCGAGCACCACGGGATCGTTCCGGACATCGTGACGACCGCGAAGGCGCTGGGGAACGGGCTGCCGATCGGCGCGATCATCTTCCGCAAGGACATCGACTTCGGGAAGCCGGGCGCCCACTCCAACACGTTCGGGGGGAATCTGGTCGCGGTCGCCAGCGCGCTCGCGACGCTGGACGTCATCGAGCGGGAACACGTGCTCGAGAACACGCGGACCCAGGGCGCGTACCTCCAGACGCGTCTTCGCGAGCTCCAATCCAAGTACGAGGAGATCGGCGACGTCCGAGGCCTCGGGCTCATGGTCGCGACCGAGTTCGTGACGAACCGCACGACCAAGGAGCCGGCGGTCCGCCTGCGCGACCGGATCCTCCAGGAGTCCTACCGCCACGGGCTGATCCTGCTGCCCTGCGGTCGCTCCTCGATCCGGTACATCCCGCCGCTGATCATCCAGCGCGAGGAGATCGACGAGGGCGTCGAGATCCTCGAGGCCGCGATCCACACCGCCCGGGCCCGATGAACTACGCTCGGCTCGAAGCCCCGGGGCGCGTCGGCCTCGCCGACACGCCCCGGCCGGCCGCCGGGCCCGGTGAGATCGTCGTCCGGATGGCGGCGTGCGGCCTCTGCGGGACCGATCTGGAGAAGCTGCGCGGCGGCTACACCGCGAGCGCGATCCTCGGCCACGAGCCGGTCGGGACGATCGAGGCGATCGGGCTCGGCGTCCAAGGGCACGCCCTCGAGGAGCGCGTGTTCGTCCACCACCATGTCCCGTGCCTCGCCTGCCCGGTCTGCGCTCGGGGGGACTACATGTTCTGCCCCTCGTACGCGAAGACGAACCTGGATCCGTGCGGCTTCGCCGAGGCGTTCCGGGTCTCGGCCGATCACGTTCGCAAGGGCGCCGTCCTCACCCTCGACCGGCGCGTCAGCTGGGATGCGGGGACGTTGCTTGAGCCGGCCGGCTGCGCCGCGACGGCGCTGCGCCGGATCGCGCTCCCTCCCGACCCTTCGGTCTTCATCGTCGGCCTCGGGCCGGCGGGGCTCCTGTACGCGCGCCTCGCCCGCGCCCGCGGGGCCGCATGGGTAGGGGGGGCCGAGATCGCTCCGGGGCGTCGGGCCGCGGCCATGCGCCGTGGGATCGACGCCACCGTCGACCCCAGCGATCCGACGGCCGTCCGGGATCTCGTGGATCGGGCGACCGATGGCCGCGGTGTCGATCTAGCGGTCGTCGCGACCGGGGCGCCCGTAGCGGTCACGATGGCGATCGCGCTCGCGCGACGAGGAGGGACGGTGAACCTGTTCGGGGTGCCTCCCGCGGGGAGCCGCCTGGACGTCGATCTGCAGGAACTCTACCTACGGGGGATCCGTTTGATCCCCTCGTACGCGACGACCGAGGCGGATATCGCCGGCGTCCACCAGCTCGTGGTCGACGGGCGGATCGTCCTGGACGATATCGTCTCCCACCGAATACCGCTCGGGGAGATCGCCGAGGCGTTCCGACTTGCGAGCCGACCCTCGGACGCGTTGAAGGTCGTGGTCACCGGGCCGGCGGTCTGATTCACGCTTCGCCGCTGCGGCCGAGGATCTGGTCGGCGACCCGGTGCCCGGCCGCCACGTGCGCGCGGGGCCCCAGGATCGATCCGATCACGGTGGCGCCGGGGTCGATCCGGGCGCCTTCCATGACGATGGAGTTGGAGACCCGGGCGCCGTCTCCGACCACGACGCCCGCTCCGAGGGTGACGAGGGGACCGAACGACGCTCCCACGGCGGTCACCCCGGGTCCGACCGAGACCGGGCCCGTCCCGGTCGCTCCCGCGGGGAGG
>JBEKEW010000139.1:0-5998 GCA_050013635.1 Thermoplasmata archaeon
GTCTCCTGACATGCGAAAAGGAGCTCGCCGTCATCCCGGGAGCCTCCCACCTCTTCGAGGAGCACGGCACGCTGGAGCAGGTAGCCGAACGAACGACGGACTGGTTCGATCGCCATCTCTCCCATCCGGAGAAGTAGCCCGCACCGAGGGTGGCCAAGCGGCTGGGATCCGACGGAGAGCGGGTGGCCGCGCGAGGCCCTGCGGTCGGGAGGAGCCGAGCTCAGGAAAGGGGTGCCGTTCCAAAGGTACGATTAAGTAGGCCCGGGCGGGGTACATGGGCTGGTCGTTAGGAGACGAAACCAGAGCCGTGAAGTCCATCATCCAGGAAGTAATCGTGAAGAACCCGGAGAACCCGACCCCGACCGGGGAAGCGAAGCCGGCCGCGCCGGCGTATGCGAACCCCGACGACGCCGAACTGGCGAAGCTGGCGGAGACCCTGAGGGTCAACATCCGGATCGTGGGGTGCGGGGGCGGCGGGTCGAACACGATCAACCGCTGTATGGAGGCGGGGATCCAAGGGGCCGACATGTGCGCCCTCAACACGGACGCCAAACACCTGCTCATGATCCACGCCTCCCGCAAGGTGCTCATCGGCCGTCGGACCACGAAGGGCTTGGGTGCCGGCGCTCGCGCCGAGGTGGGAGAGGAAGCGGCTCGCGAGAACGAGCAGGAGATCGGTCAGTTCGTGCGGGGCGCGAATATGGTCTTTGTTACCGCCGGATTGGGGGGCGGGACCGGCACGGGCTCGGCGCACCTGGTCGCCCGACTGGCGAAGGAGCAGGGCGCGCTCACCATCGGCGTGGTCACCCTCCCGTTCGCTGGCGAAGGCGCGCTCCGCATGGAGCAGGCCCGCGACGGGCTCGAACGCCTGCGCCGCGTGTGCGACACGACGATCGTCATCCAGAACGACAAACTCCTCGAGCTCGTTCCCCGGATGCCCCTCGATTCCGCCTTCAAGCTCGCGGATGCGATCCTGATGACCGCGATCCAGGGGATCGTGGAGATCGTCACACGACCGGGGCTCGTGAACCTCGACTATTCCGACATCCAGACCGTGATGAAGGACGGCGGGGTCGCGCTCATCGGGCTCGGCGAGAGCGAGAGCACCACGGACCGCGTGACCGAGGCCGTGACGGAGGCGCTGACCTCCCCGCTCCTCGGGAACGTAGAGCTCAAGGACGCGACCGGCGCCCTCGTTCGAATCGTCGGGGGCCCCTCGATGACGGTCTCCGAGGCGGAGAAGGCGGCCGCGTTGGTCGGCGCCAAGATCTCGAAGCGGGCCCGCATCATGTGGGGCTGCTCGATCGAGAACTCCCCCGAGATGCAGAACACGGTCAAGGTGCTGCTCATCATCACGGGCGTTCGATCGGAGAGCCTTCTGGGGCAGAAGGGAGGCTACGGCACGGGAGAGTCCGACGAGGTCATCGACCTCATCCGGTAGGCCCTCGGCGGGTCGCTCCCGGGAGCTCCCCACCCGGGACGGAACGACGTCCATCCGGCTGAGATCGATAGATCCCTAGCGCGGCGCACAACGATCGAAGGGGCCGCCGAGCTAGGCCCGATGTCCTCGACGAGGAGGACGACCGACCCTAAGCCGCACGACCAACCAACTTGACGAGGGGTTGGCTTCCGCCCCCCGGTGAACCCAAACGAGGGGATTTCGAACCGTTCTGATTGGCGGTGAATCCGGCCGATGGTTCCCTACCGGCATCCGTGGGAAATCCTATCCTACCCAGCCTCCATGCGAAGTAGCGCGACACATGGGCCCGGTCCAGCGCGCCGTGAACATTCCTGCCGGAAGTGTGCAGCTCGACGCGGACCTCGTTCCTGCACACCCCGGAAGGGGGACTGTCGTCTTTGCCCACGGGAGCGGCAGCGGGCGCAGCAGCCCTCGTAACCGTCAGGTGGCGACCCACCTCACCCGCCGCGGCCTCGGCACGCTCCTGATCGACCTTCTTACCGAGTCCGAGGCTCGGGTCGACGAGTTCACCGCAGAATATCGCTTCAACATCCCCCTTCTCGGCTCGGATACTTTGGCGCGAGCACCGGCGGCGCGGTCGCGATGATCGCCGCCGCCCGCAGGTCCGAGGTCGTGGGCGCCATCGTCCTGCGGGGAGCGCGTAGCGACCTCGGAGATTCGGCGGCAGCGCACATACGTTGTCCGACGCTGATCCTCGTCGGCGGGGACGATGAACGCATCCGAAGAGCGAACGCGCAGACGATGCGACTCCTGCAATGCGAAAAGGAGCTCGCGGTCATCCCGGGCGCCTCCCACCTTTTCGAGGAGCCCGGCACGCTGGAGCAGGTGGCCCGACGGACGGCGGATTGGTTCGACCGCCATCTCTCCCCTTCGAAGCCGTAGCCTGGGCCGAGAACCGTTGGGCGGTTGGGATCCGACGGAACGCGGGCGGTCGCATGAAATCCGATGGCCCGAAGGAGCCGAGCTCTGCGAACGGGCTCGCTTCCGGCGACGGCAAAGGTTAGTTCCTCGCAATCCTTGACCCCAGCGACGCCCGTCCTCCCACCGCACGCGCGGCGAGTAGGGTGTGGGAGAAACAATGGTGCTCAAGGTGAGTTCGCCGCAGTGGAAGCACGGAGAGACCATTCCGACCAAGCACACGGGCGACGGGGCCGACGTCTCGCCGCTTCTCTTCTTTGAAGGGGTCCCCCCGGGTACGAAGTCGTTCGCGTTGATCTGCGACGACCCGGACGCCCCGATGGGGACATGGGTTCACTGGGTCATCTACAACATCCCGGGAACCGTGAGAGGCCTCGCGGAGGGGGTCGCGACGGACGCATCCCTGCCCGATGGTAGCCGCCAGGGGCGGAACAGTTGGAAGAAGTCCGGCTACCGGGGCCCCTCGCCGCCCCCGGGGAAGCCCCATCGGTACTTCTTCCGCCTCTACGCCCTGCGCGAGCCTCTGGGGGCAGCTCCGGGCCTCGGAGCGAAGGAGATCGAGGCGGCGGCCCGGGCGAAGTCCCTCGAAGCGGCCGAGTTCATGGGAACCTACGGAAGGACCTGAGCGGGATTCGAGCGCTCCTCCCGCGAGCGGGATCGCGCGTCGGCCGTTTCAGGGCTCCATCGTGAGAGACGGAGCAGTACCCTCGTGGCCTGCCGAGAACACGCCCCGCCTGGACGTACCTACGCGATCTTGCCCGTGATCCGATTGACCTTGTAGCTCGCGGTTTCCGCCTTATCCAACCGGTGGTCGATCCGGAGCACGATGTACACCCGCTTCGCTCCCATCTTCAATACCGTCTTGTACGCCGCATCTGCCGCCGAAAAGACCGCTTGCAAACTGTCTGCTTCAATTACGGTGGACATCGCATTGGGCTGCAGTTTCACGCCCTTGACACTCTTCAGGGACTTGAAAGCGGCTCGAGCGTAGTCACCAACACTCGTGCCGACCCCAACCGGGAAGATGGTCATGTCGGCGATGACTTTGGATCTTCTGTTTGCCATGACGAGCGAATGAATTCAGGTCATTAAAGCGCAAGCGTCACCGATGCCGTTGCCAGTTGGAGGGGCTCCTTTACGGGTAAGGACTATTGAGCGACCCGAGTTCTCCGAGACGTTCGGGAGCATGGTCATCCATGAGGTTCCGAGAGTCGCTGGCTCAACTGGATTCGGACGGGTTGCTCACCAGGATCGAAGACCGCGTAAGTACGAAGTATCAGATTTCGGCGTTGCTCAAGAAGTACGAAGGCAAACCGATCCTGTTTGAGAACGTGGACGGCGGTCCGGTCCCTGTTGCCGGCAACCTCCTGAGCAGCATGGACCTCCTCTGCAAGAGCCTCGGGATCCGAAAACAGGAGTGGATCGAGAGGCTGAATCTCGCGATGATGAACCCGGGAGCGATCACGGAGGGTCTTGGCGAATTCGAGTACTTCGAACCCGACCTCGACCTCGTCCCTATACTGACGCACTATCCGAAGGACCAGGGGACCTATGTCACGTCCGGCGTGGTGTTCGCCCGGCGGGGGAACCTGCGGAACATGTCGTTCCATCGGCTTTCCCGGATCGGCAAGGACCGCTTCGTCGGCCGACTGGTAGAAAAGCGCGACCTGCACACCATGTATCTGGATGCAAAGGCGCATGGCGAAGACCTCGACGTTTCGATCGCGATCGGCAACCGTTCGGGGGTGCTGGTGGCCGGTGCGACCAGTGTGGAACGGGGACGTTACGAACTGGGCATCGCTGCCGCATTGGAGAACGGGATCGAAGTTTCGAAGGCACGGACCAACGGCACCCACTATCCGACCGACACCGAGATCGTTCTCGAAGGGAAGATCCTTCACGACGAGGTCACCCCGGAGGGGCCGTTTGTAGATCTGACCAACACGTACGATGTGGTACGGATGCAGCCGGTGTTCGTCATCGACAAGATCGTCATGAGAAAGGGTGCGGTGTACCACGCGCTGCTCCCGGGAGGCACCGAGCACAAGCTGCTCATGGGCGCGCCGAGGACTCCGACGATCTACAAGGCGCTGAGCGAGGCGGGCATCGATGTCACGAACGTCTATCTCACCGAAGGGGGCAGCGGCTGGCTCGACGTGGTCATTGCGATCAGGAAGAAGCGGGACGAGGATGCGAGGACCGCGATCGACGCCGCGATTCACGGCCATCGGAGCCTGAAGAAGATCACGATCGTCGACAGCGACGTAGATGTCACCGATCCGAACGAAGTCAATTACGCCGTAACGATGTACTGGGAAGCGGGAAAGGAGGTCGTGATGAAGGGCGTCAAGGGGTCGAGCCTGGACCCGATGGCCACATCGGACGGCATCGGGAGCAAGCTGGCGATCGATGCGACCAAGCCCCTGATCGTGCCCGCCGAAAGAGCGTTGAAGATGAAGAAGGCCGAGTTGGCGTTGGATGCACGATCCATAGATCCATGAAGGAACTCCGAACGAAGCAGCAGATCTCCTGGCTCGACGACGTCGATGAGAAGGGGGTCATCATCAACCCGAACCACGAGCTCTATGGCCAGAGCCTCGCCGGTAGCACGCTGTACTTCCCCTCGGCCTCGGGTTCCACCGTCGGTTCCGACCGGATCGTGAATCTCGCGGTCAACGGTTTCGCCCCGACGAAGATCGTGCTCGAAAAGGTCGATCCGATCACCATGTGGGGCGCTATCCTCGGCAAGATCGACATCGAGGTACGCGGAACCGTCAAGACACATGTCGATCGGAGCAAGCTCGAGAAGCTCGGCATCGACGCGGAGATCGTGGATTTCCTGGTGCGGGCCGGAGAACTTCTCGGTACGGACGAGTTCATCCCCGTGGAGCACGTTCAGGTCGCGGGCGTGTCGTACAAGACGATCACCGAAACCGGATTGGAGCTGAGAAGATACTTCGGGAGCAAGTACAAGTTCCGGTCCAAGAACGTAACGATCAACCCGGCCGGGATGGACATGGAGGATTGGCAGGCCCACGGAATCCCGGAGGGATTTGCCAAGAAGCAAAAGGAGGTTATCGAGATCTACGTCCGGATGGGTGCCACCCCGACGATATCCTGCACGCCCTACCTGATAGGGAGCATGCCCGCGCCGTTCACCGATTCCTTTCTTTCAGAGTCTTCGGTCGTAGGTTACGCCAACTCCGTCCTCGGCGTCCGGACCAACCGGGAGTCCGGATTGAGCACGCTGCTGTATGCGATCGCGGGGTACGGCCCCCGGTATGGATTGCACCTTCCGGAGAACAGGAACCCACGAGTAGCGATCCATGTACGTTGCGAACTGAAGGGGGTCGTGGACTTCGGCCTCTTGGGGTATCGGCTCGGCGAGCTGGTCAAGGGCCGGATACCCTACATCACGGGGATCACGTCGAGGCCCACGCTCGAGGAGTTCAAGGTCTTGAGCGCCGCGGGCGCGGCCTCCGGTTCCATCGACCTGTACCACATCGAGGGGATCACGCCGGAAGCCCAAGGCAATCTCATCGAACTTGACCGGATCGAGGAGAGGATCGAAATCACACGAGGTTCGCTCAACGAGGTGAA
>JBEKEW010000140.1:0-4005 GCA_050013635.1 Thermoplasmata archaeon
GGGTTGCTGGCGCGGGCGATGTACGGAAGGAGCCCGTACGGGTCCGCGTGCATCCCGTAGTTGAACCAGTAGTTCCCGCCCTGGTAGTTCTGCCCCAGGATGTTCGTCCCGGTCAGCGCGAAGCCATCGACCGTCACCGAATAGGACGTAGGCGCGGTGCCGATCCCGAACGGAGTTCCGGGCTGAGTGCTGACGTTCCAGAAGTTCGTGTACGTGCTCGAGGAGCTCGCCGTCCCGTTCGTGTAGAACTCGTTGTTGTAGATCCAGTTGGCGTTCTGCGAAACGACGAGGCCGGTGGAGGGTGCCGTGGTCCCGCCGCCGTTGTTGTACGAGGTGAACGTGTTCCCCCAGACGTAGTCGTGGCTACCGCCGGTGATGAACTCGAGCCCCTCGGAGGAGACGTTGATGTGGTTCGAAGCGATCAGGTCGTTCACCCCGTTGTTCACGACGAATACGTAGATGGCCGCCGCTTCGCTGTTGGCCCACGCGTTGATGTTCGTCGCTCCGATCACCGCGAGGTTCTGCGTATTGAGGAGATAGTACTGGAACCCGTTCGTCGTGGGCACTACGAACTGCGCGAGCGGCGCAAGTTGCCACGACGGGTAGTTCATCGTGAACGAGGGGGCGGGATTGAACTGCGTCACGGCGGTCGTGCTGTTGACGAACGCCCCGATCCACTGCGTGAAGAGGTAGTCGTTCAGGTTCGAATACAGCCAGGAGAGCGAACCGGGCTTACCCAGCACGACTCCACTTACGGTCCCGACCGTGGGCGCCCCCGCCGAGATGAGATACGGGCTACCGGAGGTCCCCGCTCCCGTGGGAACGGTGTTCGATCCGGAGACCGAGAGATTGGCAAGGTCCGCGTTACTGAACGCCCAGTCGGGGGTATAGGCGCCCGTCGAATGGTTCGGAGTCAGGGTGATGGTGGGGGCCGTGGGGGCCGTGAGGTTCACCTGCTGGATCACCGGCTGATATCCGCTCAGAAGGACCTCGATCGTGTACCACCCGGTGGGAAGGTACAGGTTCGCGCCGAGAGTCGTGGTGGTGGGCGCGCCTCCCGAGCCTTTCCAGAAGGAGTAGAAGCCGAACGTCGGAGCGACCTGGAAGTAGAACTGGCTCGTTACCTCCACGCCCGGGGACAGGTCCTGGGCGATGCCGACCCAAGCGTTGGCAGGCGCGATGTTCTTGTAGCTCAACGGCTGGCCCCCGGTATACGCGGGATAGGGCGTGCCGCCGGTGTAGGTACTGCCCGTCATGTTCCAGAGCCCGATGAGCATCGAAGGTCCCGTGACGAGGTGGGTGACCGGAGTTGCCATCCCGGTGAGTAGCGTGGGGCCGGGGCCCGAGATGCCCTGCGGCGTCCAGTAGCCGCCCTCGCCCGTGCTCGTCTCTCCCGTCTCTCCGCCGTAGTCGACCGCCGCCGGGGTGGCGCTGTACGAGCTGCACTTGATGCTGCCGGTCACGGTCTGGGCGGCATTCGCGTTCTTACAGTAGTTGATCCCGACGACCCCGTTCTGGTAGACGATGTTGACCGTCGCGCCGTCATCGGAGCCGATACCATAGTCCATTTCGAAGTCGTTCGTGAGCCCGACCGGGTCGTAGGCGGTCCCGTTCGCCTGGATCGTCGCCGAGCCGACACGCCCGTTGGGTCCGTGGGCCGGGACCCCCGTCGGGTTGCTGGGGCCGACCGAGTTGAAGAAGACGTCGTCGTACTCACCGCACGGTCGGTTGTCCGAAAGGGCCGTGGGACACACGTGCGCGCCCGCCCCGTTCCAGATGCTGTAGTTCATGAACAGCTCGTTCACGGGCTCCGTCGTGCTCACGCTTCCGCACGATGGAACGCCCCCCACGGTGGAACCGCTCCACACGTGACAGGGACCCTGGGTGTAGTTGAAGTAGAGCGCCAGCGTGAACGGCGGCGCGATCGTGACGGTAAAGGCGTACCCGGAGCCGGAGAGCCCGTAGAGCCCACCCGACACGCTTCCGAATCCCGTGAGGGTGTTGGTTCCGGTGCTTGCGCTACCGGACCAGCCGCCCGTCGGGTTCGAGAAGTTCCAGATCTCCTGACCGACCTGCAGCGCATGCGTCGATTGGGTGTACTCGATGAAGTTCTGCATCCAGAACTCGTTCGGGCACGCGGTGAACCCCGGACACCCCGTGGGCGCGTTCGGATTGTTCCCGAACGACGTTTGTCCTTTGAGCGTGACGTTGACGAGGACCGCGTTCAGTTGGGCTCCGAACTCGCCCGCGGCGTTCCCGCTGCTGGTGTCGAACAGCTCGGCCGCGGTCGCGAGCGGATCGGTGGTGCTCCAAGTCCCCGCGAGGCTCGTAGTGTTCACGGTTGTGCCTTGGATCGTACCCGTCGTGTTGCTGAGCCCATAGTAGGCTACGCCCATCGGGGCGGGCGCGACGTAGTAGAGCGGGGTGACCACTCCGTGAGTCTCACTGAGCGGAGGAGCCTGATGGAGGTTGGGGGGGTGGAACGCCGAGAGACTGCCGCCGTTGGCCACGAGCTGTTGTGCGTCCGCTTCCACCGTCGCCGCCCGGGCACTGTTGGTGGACAGGCCGATGGTGGATGGAGCAGAGAGGGAGCTGCCCGAAGGAGAAGCCGCCGAGGACGCAACCGAAAGAACCGAGGCGGGTGATGCTGGTGCGTTTCCCCCGGCGCCGGGGTGGGCCGAGGAGGACCCGATCACCACGGCGGAGGAGGCGACCATTACGACTGCCACGGCGATTGCGGCCCAAGTTATCCATCGATTCGGCGACATACGACGAAGTGTGGAGAGGGTCCGTGTATTTATACCCAAATCGAACCGGATACGCCGAAGCGCTCGAGCGGACCGCCGCAGGAGGGACCAGCCCCGGCGCTGATCGCGCATACACGGCGCAGTCCGCCCGTCCCTCCCGAGAGGGGCGACGTTCTAGCGAAGACCGCATCATCGCCGATGCGGCGTGCACCGCGGACCTCGAGAAGCTCAGGAGGTGGCCTGGATGCGGAGGTTTCTCGGCGGGAGGCCCTCAGGTCCCGTTCGTCGGCTCCGGTACGAGCTGAGGACGTCCCCCCCTCTCGCTTGGGCCGGCGCAGCGAGCGCGGGGACCGATCTGCCCCCTCGGCTCCAACACCGGACGTACTGTGTGGTGACCTGACCCGAGCGCGGCCAGGTCACCCTACCGCGGCCCGGCGATCTCCCATCCCGCCGTTAGGCGCGGGGGACCGCCGAGGCGGGCAGAACCGTCGATCTCGATTCAGTCCGACCGGGCGCTCACCGCGACCGGCGTGCTGGCCGACAGCGCCGAGGGCACTGGCGGGATCAGTGTGTAAGTGATCGCGACCGGGGTTGCACCCGAGACGATGAGCGTGCCGCTCGCCGGAGATGGAGCGTACCCACTCGTCGTCGCCACAGAGTAGCTGTACGTGCCCGCCGCCACGTGGAAGACGATCGACGTGCCGGTTGTGACCGTGATCTGGCCCGCGAACGCCACCGCCCACGCCGTCCCGCTCGGCAACCCGCTCTCCGTGAACGTCACCGCGAACGTCGGAGCACTGTACGTGACCGCGAGCGACACCGAGGCCGTCGTGATCACCGCCGCCCCACCCGTCGGGGTTGTGAACCCAGCCACCGCACCGTACGAGTAGGTGTAGGTGCCCGCCACGAGCGCGCTGAAGGTGATCGTGGTACCCGTCGACGACAACGTCCCTTGACCGGTCACCGTGACGCTCCAGGACGTCCCCAACACGAGCCCGTTCTCGGTGAACTGCAGCGAATACGTCGGCGGGGCCGCGGTCGAGAACGTGATCGAAGTGGATGAGCCGCTGCCCGCCACGGGGATGCTCCCGCTCGAAGGCGCCGCCGTGTAGCCGGCCACCGACGCCACCATGTAGGCGTACGTTCCGTTCGGCTCCGTGAAGCTGATCGTCCCGCTGGCCGCGCTCTTCAGGACGCCGCCCAGCTGGACCGCCCACGGACCCGCATAGGTGCCTCCCTCCGTGAACGACACCGTGTA
>JBEKEW010000141.1:0-6233 GCA_050013635.1 Thermoplasmata archaeon
CCCTCCAAATGGAGGTTTCGCCCTTCGAGCCGGCACGGCGGTCGGGGGATAGCCGGCGGGGTCGACCGAGGAGGAGGTCGGCGACGAGCCACCCGTGCCGACCACCGGCCGCTCATCGCAGCGCGCGAGCCGGATTCCTCGAAGCTCACAGTCTCAGGCGCCGGATCAAGGGATCGTCACGGTCGACGAGGAGATCCCCGACCCCCGTGATGTACGCCGCCCCGCGGATCGTGGGGTACAGGGCTCCATCGCGGAGGGAGAGCCGACCGATGAAGCGGGTGCCCAGGATCCCCTCCTGGCGCCAGAACTCTCCTGCGCGGAGCTTCCCGTCGGCGTAGAGACAGGCCATCTTCGCGCTGGTCCCGGTACCACACGGGGAGCGATCATAGGCGTCCCCGGGACAGAGAACGAAATTCCGCCCGTCCGCATCGGGTCGTTGGGGCGGTCCGGACAGTTCGATGTGATCGATCTCGGCCCCCTCGGCACCGGTGATGCCGTTCGCCCGCAGGGCCCGCCGGATGGCGACCGCTCGCTCGACCAGCCCGGTCGCACCCGCCAATCGGAGCTCGACGGCGGGATCGTCGACGAGGAAGAACCAGTTCCCGCCCCACGCGACATCCCCAACGACCCGTCCGTATCCCGGCACGTCGACGGGGACGGCCTTCCGGTGGCGGTAGCTCGGAACGTTGGTGAAGGTGACCTCATGGGCGTTGTGCAGCTCGGCCGATATCACCCCCGCGGGGGTCTCGAGCCGGTACGTCCCCGGGGCCGTTACCCGCCCGAGGTGGCCCAACGTCACGAGCACTCCGATCGTGCCGTGTCCGCACATCCCGAGATAGCCGACGTTGTTGAAGAAGATCACACCCGAAACGGCGGGGCCGGCCGGTGCGCAGAGCAGAGCCCCGACCGTAATCGGGGAGCCTCGCGGTTCCTCCACGATGAGGCCACGAAACCCATCGTGCCGCTCCCGGAATCGCGCGACCCGGTCCGCGAGAGGTCCCGCCCCAAGATCCGGTCCTCCGGTGACGACCACGCGCGTCGGTTCGCCCTCCGTGTGGCTATCGACCACATGGACGCGCCGGGCGGGGGGACCGGCGTTACCGTGCTCCGACATCGAATCCGAGGCGCGTCCTCGCTACCACCGCGCCCCGCCCGGGCCATGGCCTCCGCGAACCCATGAAACTTCGGTAGGGTCGGTGGCTCGGGAACGGCGGTTCGGGTCCGGCGGAAAGCGCGAACGGGGCGATGGGACCGCTCGGCGAGGCATCGCCCGCGGCTACCCCACTCGGCTCGCGGAGGGTTACCCAACCGTACCCCAAATGGGTCGTTTATCGAGTTTATGGTACTGTTTTGAAGCCAGAACCGAGAATATACCCGATGCGAACTCCGATAACTTAACACGCGTGAAAGTGTATTATAACGTACATCGGGCGTACCAACGATTCCATTCGTTCGATGTCTATATATACGGTCCCCCAGGTCGATGCAGCGCTCACGGAGATGAATTCCTCATGGCGGAACTGGAGACCGCCCCAACTCCCCTACCCGAGGCCCCGGGCGACCGTCCGGGCCCACAAGGCCGCACGGCCCCGGAGTTGCCGGCGGGCCTGAAGGCGGAAGGCGTCGCTCAGCCCTCGGTCGCTCCTACCGAGCCGGCCGTCCCCTCCGACGCCCGGAAGGAAGAGGTCGGCCAGGTGGCCTGGAAGGAACCGCCCCCCACGCCGATCGTCGGCGAAGCCCACCCGAGATGCCGATCACGATCGCTCGGCTCGTTCCCAAGCTCAAGAAGAGCGCGAAGCTGTTTGCCGAGGGCAAGCAGTACGTCCCGAATGCGTCCAGTTCCCTGATCCGGGTCGCCTCCTACGACCCCTGTCCCCCGTTCATCGCCCGCGGCAAGGGAGCCCGCATCTGGGACGAGGATGAGAACGAGTACCTCGACTTCAACCTCGCTTACGGATGTCTGATCAACGGGCACGCTCCGCCCGACCAGGTGCGCGCGATCGTCGAGCAGGCCGAGAAGGGGCTCCATTTCGCCGCCCCGACCGAGCTCGAGATCGATGTCGCGAAGCTCTTCCGCCGGCTCGTTCCCAACGCCGAGCGCGTCGCGTTCTGCTCGAACGGTTCCGACGCGACGATGAACGCCATCCGGATCGCTCGTGCCGTCACGGGGAAGGACGCGATCCTGAAGTTCGAGGGCCACTACCACGGGCAACACGACTACGCGCTGATCAGCGCCGAGGCGCCGCCGATCGTCGCCGGCCTCGACGAGTATCCCCGCCCGCTGCCGAACTCGGCCGGGATCCCGCCCGGGGTCACGGACTACGTGATGGTGGCGCAGTACAACAGCATCGTCTCCTTCGAGCGGATGGTCAAGCGCTACCGTGACCGGCTCGCCTGCGTCATCCTGGAACCGATCATGGCCAACGCGGGCGTGATCGCGCCGGTTCCCGACTACTTGAAGCGGATCGTAGAGATCGCGCACCAGAACGAGATCCTCGTCATCTTTGACGAGGTCTTCACCGGGTTCCGTGTCGCTCCCGGTGGAGCGCAGCAGCTCTACGGGGTCGAGCCGGATCTATCCTGCTGGGCGAAAGCGCTCGGCGGAGGGGTACCGATCTCGGCCGTGTCGGGGAAGGCCGAATACATGGACTCGATCGCGCCGGGCCGGATCTCCTTCGGAGGGACCTACTTTGCGAACAGTATCTCCCTCGCCGGGACCCTCGCGAACCTGAAGCACCTCGCCCGCGGCGGCGAGGAGCTGTACGCCCGGTTCGGCCACCTCACCCAGAAGCTCGAGAAGGGGATCGAGCAGGCGGCCCGCGACGCCAAGGTCTCGGTCCTCGTTCAGTCGGTCAATGGGATGCTGCAGTACTTCTTCACCCGTCGCAAGAAGATCCAGAACTACCGCGAGGCGCTCCAGATCGACTGGAACCTCTATCTGCGCAACCATCAGCTGCTGCTCGACAAGGGGATCTACACCCACCCCGATAACTACGAGCGGATCACCTTCTCCAGCGCCCACACGGACAAGGACGTGGAGCGGTTCATCCAGACGATCGGGGAGACGTTCGTCGAGCTCAAGACGCTCCCGCGCGATTACCTGGCGTGATGCCCGCCGCGGTGTCCCCCCGGATGTTCATCGACGGGGAGTGGGTCGAGGCGGTCCGCGGCGGGACGCTCCCCGTTACGAACCCGTTCGATGGCCGCACGATCGCCCAGGTCCCGCGGGCCGGGCGCGAGGACGTGCGACGGGCGGTCGACGCGGCGCGCGAAGCGTTCGATCGCGGGCCCTGGCCGAAGCTCCCACCCCGCGCGCGGGGCGAGGTGTTCCTGAAGGCGGCCCAGATCCTGCAATCCCGTATCGCCGAGATCGCCGATCTGGAGAGCCGCAACCAGGGCAAAACGATCAAGCAAGCCGCGGACTCCGATCTCCCGTTCGCCATCGACAATCTCACGTTCTACGCGGGGGCCGGACGGACCCTCGACGCCCGCAGCCCGGGCGAGTTCACCGGCGACGGGACGACCATCTTCCGGCGCGAGCCGGTCGGGGTGGTCGCCTCGATCACGCCGTGGAACTACCCGATCATGATGGCGACCTGGAAGGTCGCGCCGGCGCTGATCACCGGCAACACGGTCGTCCTGAAGCCGGCCAGCTGGACCCCTCTGACCAGTCTCGAGCTCGTACGCGTCTTCCACGACGCGGGACTTCCGGCCGGGGCGTTGAACGTCGTGACCGGTCCCGGTGAGGAGGTCGGGGACGAACTGACCCGGCACCCGAGCGTCGACATGGTCTCCCTCACCGGCGACACGGACACCGGGCGACGTGTGATGGAGGGGGCAAGCCGAACGGTCAAACGGGTCCAGCTCGAGCTCGGAGGCAAGGCCCCGTTCATCGTCTTCGAGGACGCCGATCTGGCCGCCGCGGTCGAGGGAGCGGTCGTCGGGGGGTTCGTCAACGGCGGCCAGGACTGCACCGCCGCGACCCGTCTTATCGTGCACCGGTCGATCCGGGCGAGGTTTCTCCGCCATCTGATCGAACGGATCCGCTCCATCCGGATCGGCGACCCGCTCTCGCGGTCCACCGATCTCGGGCCCCTCGTGCATTCGAAGCATCAGGAGCGGGTGCTCTCGTTCGTTCAGAAGGGGCGCGACGAAGGGGCGAAGCTCGTGGTCGGGGGGACGGACGACCGCGCCCACCATCCCCGGGGTGCGTTCGTCGTCCCGACGGTCTTCGACGGGGTCGCTCCGGAGATGACGATCGCACGGCAGGAGATCTTCGGCCCGGTGCTGGGGGTTCTGGAGTTTGAGACGTTCGAGGAGGCGATCGCGATCGCGAACGGGGTCGAGTACGGGTTGGCCGGGAGCGTCTGGACCCGTGACGTCCGGCAAGCGCTCAAGGCGGCGCATGCCCTGCGGTCCGGAGATGTGTGGATCAACGATCACCTGCCTCTGGCCTCGGAGACTCCGCACGGCGGGTTCAAGCGCTCCGGGTTCGGAAAGGATCTCGGGGTCGACTCGCTCGCCGACTACACGGTCGTCAAGAACATCTACGTCGATCTCACGGGCCGGGCGCGCAAGAGTTGGCACTATACGGTGTACGGCGATCCCTAGGTGCCGACCATGATCGAGGGAATGCCGTCCGACGGGCGCGGCCGCCTGTTCGTCGGGGGCACCTGGAAGGCTCCGACCGGAGGCCAGTACCAACCCGTCATCGATCCGTCGACGGGGAACGCGATCGGGCAGGCTCCGATCGCTTCGGTGGAGGAAGCGCGAGCGGCCGTGGATGCGGCCGCGTCGACCGAGGAGAGCTGGGCCGCCGTCAGCGGCCACCAGCGCGCCCGGATCCTGCGGGATGTCGCCCAGCGGCTGCGGGCCGATCGCGATACCCTCGCTCGGCTGATCGCGCTCGAGGTAGGAAAGCCGATCACCGAGGCCCGCGCGGAAGCGACGCGCGCCGCCAGCGTCTTCGACTTCGCTGCCGAGGAGATCCGCCTCCTCGGAGGGGAGAGCTATCCGGCGGACGCCTACGAATATCCCGCGGGCAACGATCGTCGATTCTTGTTCACCGTTCGCGACCCGATGGGGGTCGTCGTCGCGATCGGGCCGTTCAACTTTCCCCTGAACCTACTGTGCCACAAGGTGGCCCCGGCGCTCGCCGCGGGGAACCCGGTGGTCGTCAAGCCGACCAGCCATGCCCCGTTCACGGCGCTCCGCCTCGCGCACCACCTGGAAGCGGCCGGGATCCCCCCCGGGGTCTTCAACGTCGTCATCGGTCCCGGCGGTTCCATCGGCAGCGCGCTCGTCGAGCACCCGCGCACCCGGCTCATCACGTTCACCGGATCGACGGAGGTCGGCGAACGGCTCGCCGAGGCGGCCGGCCGGCACGCCAAGCGCGTGATCCTGGAGCTGGGCGGGCTCGATCCGTTCATCGTGCTCGAGGACGCACCCCTCGACGTCGCGGTGGCGGCCGCGGTCCGGGGCGCGTTCGGCTACTCCGGTCAGGTCTGTACGGCCTCCAAGCGCTTCCTCGTTCAGGAGGCGATCGCCGATCGGTTTGGGGCGGCCCTCGCGGACCGAGCGAAGGCGCTGCGAATGGGACCGGCGAGCGAGGAGACGACCGAGATCGGTCCGCTGATCGACGGGGCGGCGGTCGATCGGGTCGAACGGATGGTCGAGGACGCGCGCCACCGGGACGTCCTGCGGCAGGAGCCGTTCGGACCGATCGCGCCGATCCTGCGCTTCGAGAAGATCGAGGAAGCGGTGCGGATCGCCAACGGCACGCCGTACGGATTGCAGGCGACCGTCTACACCCGGGACCTCGCGCGGGCGTTCCGCATGGCGAAGCGGATCCGCGCCGGCTCGGTCCATCTCAACGATCCAACGAACCTGCGTTGGGACGCGCTTCCGTTCGGCGGAGTGAAGGAGAGCGGGCTGGGCCGAGAGGGGATCCGCGACGCGATGCTCGAGATGACCGAAGTCAAACTGATCTCCGTGAACTACGCTGGGGAGTAGGCCGTCCGATGGGCCGACGTTCGGCCGGGCGGTGCGCCGGTCGATCGTCGCCCTCCTGGGGGCCTGGACCCTGCGATGGGGCGCCCCTCCCGGGCCATGGACACGGCGGCTCGAACGCGGCCCTCGCTCACTTTCGCTGTAGGGATCTCGGGGGTCGACCCCCGAAAGGGGCGGCGGGAGGTGGCAGGGTGGGGCCCCCCGGTGGGAGGGGTGCCGCGGAT
>JBEKEW010000142.1:0-3922 GCA_050013635.1 Thermoplasmata archaeon
CGGGACGTGCAGGAGAACGCCTACCCGCAGGTCGACCTCGACTTCCCGGCCGACATCCTCGCGACCCTGCTGACCCACCTGCCCGCGGTCCTCGTGGCCCATCGGGGGGTCCTGCTGGGGATCGTTACCAAGACCGACCTGATCCGCGGTCTGCGGGGCACGTCGATGCGGCGCGCCGGCCCACCTTAGCGGCGGGGTCGGACCGCGCGTACCGCTGCGCGGGCCGCGAGCTCGGCCGCGCGGATCCCGATCCGGTCGACGATCTCCCCGGGTCGGCGCTCCCCTCGGGGAGCCGTTCGCTGTTCGGTCGACACCGCGAAGACGAGGTCGCCGTCCACCGACGTGTGGAAGGGAACGATGACGCGGGCGAGCCCCGTCGAGACGTTCGCCGCGATCCGCTGGAGACCGGGACGCGCGACCGTCACATCCGTCACCACGACGGCGAGGGTCGTATGCGAACCGGCCACGGCGCCTCCGGCCGCGAACCGCGGCGGAGCGATCCGACCACCGGCTCCGCGCGCTCCGGCTACCCAGGCGCCGGTCCGAGGCTCCCGTACGGCCCCAACGGAGTTGACGACGACCACGACGCCGACCGTTCCTCCTCCGGGGAGCCGGTCCGCGGCGCTCCCGAGCCCCCCACGCATCGCGCGCGCCCGACCGAGATACTTCCCGACGGTCGCCCCCGCACCGGCTCCGATCGGGCCGGACCCGACCGCAGAACGGTGGGCCGCCCGGGCCGCCTCGTACCCGAGCGGGACGTAGTCGGGGATCGCGCGCTCCGACGCCGGAAGATCGAACAACGTCGCGCCGGCGATCGGGACGACCCGGTTCGGGTTGTGGAAGGCGCGCTGGCCCTCCCCTTCCTCGAGAAGGCGGGTTCGGATCCCCCGCGCCGCGTCGAGCCCATAGAGGCTGCCGCCGGAGAAGAAGATCGCCCAGCGTCGGCCGAAGGTGGCGTCGAGCGAAAGCGAACCGATGTCGTACGTCGCGGAGGCGCCTCCCCGCACGTCCACGACCGTGGGACGTGCGCGGTCGAACCGGACGACCGTGACGCCGCTCGAGCCGTCCGGAGTCGTCGCGTGGCCGATCCGGACCCCCGGGATCTGTGCGAAATCGATCGTCCGCGGCATCTCGGCGGGGAAGGGCATGGGCCGGAGCGTAAAGGCTGGTGGTGGAGCGGAGCCGTGGCGACCGGAACCGCACCTCGGAGCCGGGCCGGAGGATTTTATGAGGAGAGGCGTCTCCGTTCGGCACGATGGTTCGGGCGCTGAAGCCGTCCTCGACGAGTGGAGAACCCCCCAAGGAGTTCGAGATCCGCCGGGACCTCCCGCTCGGCCGGCATCCGATCCTGACGGCGTTCCCGACCCTCGATCGGTTGCCGACGGCCCGCCGTCTCGAGCCGGATGCGACCAAGCGTGCGCCGCTCTTCGCATCGACCGAGGTGGAGATCGTATCGGAGGACATGTGGATGTACGTCGCCCCGCGGAAGAAGATCCCCGGCACTCCGCGTCGCTGGAATCCGGTCGTCTCCGCGGACGCAGACTGCATCGTCATCGGGGAGGGCCACCTTCGTGAGAGTCCCGCCACGACGCTGTTCATGGACATCTATCACGAGCTCTGCCACGTCCGCCAGCGGAGGGACGGTGCGGATCTGTACGACCGCTCGGTGGGGTACACCGAACGCTGGACCGAGGTCGAGGCGTACCGGTTCGTGGTCGACGAGGCCCGCCAGTTCGGGGTCTCCGACGAGTACCTGCGGGACTACCTGAAGGTCGAGTGGATCTCCGAGAAGGAGCACCGTTCGCTCCTCCACGAGCTGGGTGTTCCGGTCGGGTAGGTCGGAGGGTGGGCCGGACCGTTTTCGTTCCTTCCACAGTAACGGACGCTTTATGCCTCCCGCCCCGGGTCGACGGGACCGGTCCAGGATCCCCGGGCGGTCGTCGTGGTCGACATCAGTATCCGCCAACCGATCCGTCCGTCCACCAACGATCTCTGGTTCTTCGCCTACCTTCCCCTCGCGATCTCCGACGGGATCGCGACCCCGCTGATCCCCCTCCTCGCGCTCCAGCATTTCGGCGCCTCGGCGTTCGCCGTCACGATCATCATCGCCGCGAGCAGCATGAGCCAGGTCCCCTTCACGATCCTGTGGGGGAATCTCTCGGACCGGGTCGCGCACCGCAAGTACTTCCTCGTCGGATCGTTCCTCGCCACCGGCATCAGCATCATCGCGATCGCCTTCGCGCCGGACCTCTCGAGTTACTTCTGGCTCAACGTCGTCGAAGGCCTGGCGTGCGCCGCGAGCGCTCCCATCGGCACCATGCTGCTGCTGGAGACCCGGCACAAGCGCTGGTGGCCGGGCGACATCGGGCTCTTCGGGCTGATCTCGGGGCTCGGGACGACCGCAGGGCTCGCGATCGGGATCGTCTGGCTGTTCGTGATCGGGGTGAACCAGTCGGCGGTCCAAGTGATGACGGCGCTGCTCGTGGTCTCCGGTCTTCTTGCGGTCGTCGGGGCGATCATCGCCTGGGCATGGATCGAGGAGCCGAAGACCCGGATCGAACGTCGAGCGGTCGCCGAGCTCGTCAATCTGCACCGGGGGGTCGTCGAGCGGTACCGCCACTTCCGCTCGAGGGTCCTGAACATCGTGGATATCGCTCGAGGGCCGGTCGACCGCCTGCGGGGTCGCGAGATCCTGTTCCTCGCCGCCCTCGGTGTGATGAGCATCGGCTTCGACATGTTCTACGGACCGTTCCCGGTCTTCCTCTGGCAGAACGCCCAACTCTCGGATGCGTCGATCTTCATCGTCTATCTCGGCGCGAGCGCCGCGGCGACCGCGCTGTACTTCCACTCGGGCATGGCGGTCGAGAGGAACTCCCCGAAGTCGGTCTTCCTCAGCTCCCTGCTCGGGCGCATACTCCTGATGCTCCTCTTCCTGTGGGGCCCGGTCTACATCCTGCTCGGCTACGGGACCCCGGCGTTGACCGGTTGGTTCACGCTCTTGAACGGGCTCCTCGGCGTTACCTGGGCGTTCATCAGCACCGCGAGCACTCTGTTCCTCATCCGGCTCGTCGGTCGGTCGGCGCGGGGTCGAGCGCTGGGGTTGTACAACGCGATCGCCGGCTTGGGAGGGCTCTTCGGGACCGTGCTCGGTGGCTACCTCTTCTCCACGTACGGGGTCGGCGACACCTATTCGTTGGCGGCCGTGGTCGTGCTGATCGGCATGCTGATGCTCGTCCCGATCCCCTACCACTCGTTCCGGATTCCATACCATGCGGCGAAGCCGCGACGATGGAACCCGAACGCCCGGGGGACCACCGCACCGCCTCGGGGGACTCCCGCGCGGTCGCCCCGGCCGCTGGAGGCCGCTCCGCCGGGGGCCGCCGGGCCCGACCGCTATGATATATCTCCGCCGGCCTCCCACGACGTGGAGCGCTCCCGATGACGGTCGATTTCAGGCTCAAGCGAACCCCCGCATTCCAGGTCGGATCGCTCGTTCGAAAGGGTCCCTGGAAGAAGGATCAACTCCGCGCGGAGTTCGCGCAGCTCGCACGGTGGGCGAAGGCCCAGAAGCTCCGGACGGGTCGATGGATCTTCTACGAGCACTCGTTCACCCACTGGGAGGCCTGCCTCGAGGTCCGCGGACGCGCCACCCCCTCGGGTCGCATCCGCGTGAAGACGCTCCCCGCCGCCACCGCGGCGTCGGTCGTCTTCGATCCCGATGAGGTGGCTCCGCGGGTGGTCTACCACGGATTGGTCGACTGGCTGCGCGCTCGCCGCAAGGAGGGCAAGGTAGGGCCGGTCCTGAGTGTCCGTGAGGTCTACTCGGCCGATCCATGGACCCATGCGAAGGCCTGGGCTTCGGCCGAGGTCCAGTTCCTCGTCCGTCGGAAGTGACATCCGCCCCCTCGTGACGTCCCCCGGA
>JBEKEW010000143.1:0-3917 GCA_050013635.1 Thermoplasmata archaeon
CGACGTACCACCGGAGCCCACGTTATTGAAGGAGTATGTATCGATGGGGTGCGCCACGTTCACCCCGGAGAACGAGAACCACGCCAACGACGCGTCCGTGGTCGAGTCCGATGGAGGACCCAGGAAGTCGACCGCGACGGTTCCGGCCCCGCCGCTCGTGGTCGGTGAGCGATAGAAGACGTACATGTAGTCGGTCGTTGTCGCGTCCCATGTCTCCGGTACGACGTTGAGCAGGGTCCAGCTCGCCCCATAGGAGTTCGATAGTTGGACCGTGGTCAGGTGCGGGACCGCCTCCGCGATCGTGGTCAGAACGACCACGAGAACATCTCCGACCTTGACCCCGATCAGGGTACTGGAGGCTGTGAGAGTGGTGGTAGCGCAGGGTTGCGGGGTGCAGACCGCCGATCCGGTGTCATCCTGGACAGGAGCGGTAAGTCCCCCGCCCGTGAACGTCACGGAAATGCCGACGGCAGCCCCGCTGACCGTGAACGCGCCCGCGGTCGCGACGTAGCCATTCGCGGCCGGAGCCGCGTAGGTATACGACCCGTTCGCGAGGGTGAGGACGTTGGTCGTCGTAATTGAATTCACCGACGTCTGGCCCGTCACGTTCACATACCACTTCGTGCCCGAGGGCAGGCCCGACTCCGTGAACGTTACCGTGAACGTCACCGCCGTAAAGGTGACCGACTTCGCGACCGTCGCGCCCGTCACGTTGAAGCTGCCCGTCGCCGGGCTCGTCTTGGAGGTGTTACCTCCCGTCGCCAGCGCGTAGTGGTAGAACCCCGTCGCCGAGGTCCCGTTCGGTAGCGTGATCGAAAGGGTGGTGCTCGTGCTGGTCGCCGACGGCTGACCGGTCACGTTCAGATACCAGCGGACGGGGGCCGTGATCCCGCTCTCCGTGAACGTCACCGCATAGCCGAACTGGAACGTTAGCGACACGCCGGCCGACGCCCCGGCCACGGTCACGCTGCCCGAGGGCACTGTGAGGTAGCGGGAAGCCGGGACCGTGTAACGCGCCCAATTGACGGTCCCGTTCGGAACCCAGAACGTGTCCGTCGTCGTCGTCGTCGTGTTGACGATGTTCGGTACCAGCGTCGTAAGACCGGTAATCGGTGAGTAGACCGGAACGTTGGCGAGCCGCATCGCCCACGACGAAGCCGCCGCGAGCCCGCTCTCGGTGAACGTCACCGGGTAGAGACCGGCACCGATCCTACCGTAGATCGTGAGCGGAGCGAAGTCCCCGGTCCCGACCTTACCGATCGAACCGGTCGCCGTGGGGTTGCTCGCGCGGGCGATGTACGGAAGGAGCCCGTACGGGTCCGCATGCATCCCGTAGTTGAACCAGTAGTTACCGCCCTGGTAGTTCTGCCCGAGGATGTTCGTACCCGTCAGCGCGAAACCGTTGACCGTGTTCACGTAGGACGTCGGCTGCGTTCCGCCCGTGACGTTCCAGAAGTTCGTGTACGAGCTCGACGAGGCCGCCGTGCCGTTCGTGTAGAACGCATTGTTGTAAATGTGGTCCCCGCTCTCGGACACCGTGAGCCCGGTCGAGGGGTGTTCCACGCCGGATTGTGTGAGGTACTGCGGGAACGGATTGAAGGTGTTCCCCCAGACCGTGTTGTTGGTACCGCCGGTGATGAACTCCAGCCCGAGGTTCGAGACGTTGAAGTGATTGTTCGCGATGAGGACGTTCTTCACATCGTTGGCGACCAGGCTATAGCCCGTAGTCCCCGCGCTCGCGAACCAGCCGCTGATGTTGCCCGAATTGGCGATCGTCAGGTTCTGCGTGTGGTAGAGGTAGATCTGGAGATGGTTCGTGAGCGGCAGCGGGCCATCCGCCGTCGTGAGGAGGGCCGGGACCGTCCACCAGGGGTAGGTGATGGAGAGCGACGGAAGCGGCGCCCAGTTGGCATGGGCCGTGGTGGCATTTACATAGACCCCCTCCCAGATCTCGAACGGCCATTGGCTCAGACTCCCGAAGACCGCAGCAAGAGATCCGAGTTGGTTATGCCACAGGATGTACGGATTGGACGCGGTACCGATGCCTGAAGTGGAGATGCTCGCCAACTCCGCGTTCGAAAACGCGTAGAGCGGGGTATAGGTCGTGCTGGCCGGGTTGGCGGTGAGGGCGACGTTCAGGTTGACGTTACCGCTCAAGAGACTGACCGTCTCGGTGAACGTGTTGTATCCACTCAGCATCACTTCGACGGTGTAGACGCCGGGCTGCAACCACATGTTCGGCCCGAGAGAACCACCCGACGTCGGCCGGTTGAACCATCCGAACGTTGGAGCGACCTGGAAGAGCTGCTGGTTGGTCTGGCCACCTCCCGGGGCGATCGCGACCCAGGCGTTCTCGGGTTCGACGTTCGCGTAGTTCAGGGCGTATGCCCCCGGGGTCGAGGCGGGTGCCTGGGCGTTGGCCGTCGGGTTCATGGACGCGTTCCACAGTCCCGTTAGGATCGACGGACCGGTTCGCAACTGCTCGACGGGCGCCCCGTTGGAACCAATCGACCACGTGCCGTAGGAGCCGATGGTATCCTCGCCCGTCTCGCTCCCGAAGTCATAGGCGGAGGGCACGGTCTGAAACTTGCCCGTGGTGGCGTTCAACGTGAACAGCCCCAGTTGGGAGTTCGCGTAGACGGTGTGAGTGGTGTAGGCGCTGGACTGGCCGATCCCCACGTCGAGTTCCATGTCGAGGTTCGTGCCGCCCCCGTTGCTCGCGTAGTGATACCCGTTGGCTTGGATTTGGGCGGTGTTCGGATTGACGGCCGTGACGGAGTTGAAGTAGACGTTATCATACGAGCCGTGGGCGACGTTGACCCCGACTCCGTTCCAGACCGAGTAGTTGAAGTAGACCTCGTCCACCTTCGGCGACGTAAGGTAGTTGCCGACGGTCGTGTTGATGTACAGTTGGATTGTGAATGGGTAGGCGACGGTGGGGCCCGACGCGCTCCTTGAGTAGTACTCGCTTCCGCCTACGCTGCCCGACCCGTGGAGGATGGTGTTAGACGGGAAGTACGAATACCCGGCCCAGGGCGTGGCACCCTGGTTATTGTAGGAGAAATTCCAGATGTTGAGCAAGAACGAGAGCGAACCGGTCGAGGGGTTGTAGTTGATCACGTTCTGGAGCCAGAACTGGTTCGTGTTGCCGAGGAAACTGGTCTGTCCCTTCAGGGTCGTGTTGGTCTCGATGACGTTGAGCTGAGCTCCCCACGTGGTCTGTCCGCCGCCACCGTAGCCCTGCGTTTGTACGCCGGTCGGGTCGGAAGCGGTGAAGGACGCCTCGACGCTCTTCGTGTTCAGGACGTACGGCGTGGTCACGCCATTTACATTCCGTAGACCATAGGTCGCGATGCCCATCGGCGCCGGTGTAGTGTCATACAACGGGACGACGTGACCGCCCGTGGCGGCCGGATCCATCGCGGGTGCGTTAACACTGGGAGGGAGGAATGTGGACAAATTTCCGCCAGCGGCCAAGACGGCTGCGCGGGCCGCCGCGACGCCCGCCTCGCGCGCGGCGGAGACCACGACCGTGCCCGGAGTGGAAACGGCTCCGGAAGTGGATGCAGCGCTCGGGGCGGGGGCCGATGAACTCTGTGCCGCCGTCACCTGGGGGGTGGCGGGATGGACGGGCTGCCCCGCGATGGACGTCAAGACCCCCAACGACGAGGCGACCATTACAGCTACGACGAGTAGGGCACCAAAAGTTGTCAACGCGGAACGCGTCATTAAAAGTTTTACCAGTACTTTCTATATCAAGCTTTCGAGACGGGGCGGCCTTGTCTGGAGCCCAACAATTCGTCCCGTGGCAAGATGGGCTAACTTCGCCCCCCGAGAAGTGTGACCCTGATTCCCAACTGGGGCAGACGGATCAGCCTCCCATAGAGCTTCTGTCGCCAGAACTGTTCGTGGGTCCT
>JBEKEW010000144.1:0-3903 GCA_050013635.1 Thermoplasmata archaeon
GTCTACAGCGCGCCGACGTATGCGGTGACGTTCACGGAGAGTGGTCTTCCGGCGGGGACCCTGTGGGCGGCCGCGTTCGGGGGTCAGATCGGGACGTCGATTGGCACGACGATCGTCTTCCACGTGGCGGCGGGCACGTACGGCTACTCGGTAGCGACGACGAGTGGGTATGCTCCGACGCCGGCGAGCGGCACGCTCGTGGTCTCCGGGGCGACCCCGGTCGCGGTCACGTACACCTTGATCCCGCCGGTGCCGGTTCCGCTGTCGGCCAGCGGGCCGGTCGCCCTCGGAGGCCGGTCGGACTGAGGCGAGCTCCCCCGGTTCGTACCGCAGGTACCGCAGGGCCGAGGGGCCGTCGGCCCCTCACCGGGAACTCTACGACGGTCCACGGCTCTTCCGCCGGAACCGAGTCGTTCCATCCGAGAGTGCCGTGCGGTCGGTCCGAGCGCGGGTCTCGGCGGGCGGTTCGTGGGCGGAGTGCGACCTAGAGGACCGCCCGCCTCCGAGAGTTCCGCCGGTGTGGGCGATGACACCGGAGGTGGGATCGCATCCGCCTCTCACCCGAGGGATTCCCGAACGTGCCCGGCGGGCCCCCGTTGGGCGACGAACCACGCCTAACCCCTGGATCCCCCCTTTCCAGCCCACGGAACTCGGCACGCTTTTCCCTCCTCGTCGGGAAGCAATTGTTGAACTCCAGAAACCGCCGTCGACCCCCCAAAGGTTCAAGGTGTGGTACCCACTCAAGCAGGGTCCGATGTCGCGCCAGAAGGTCCGAGCAAGAAGGGAGCCTCCGGGCCACATCGCCCGGCCTCGGGACTCGCAACGCGGGCGACGCAGGATCATGTCGTCGCGGACGACTTCGATGCTCGTGGTCGCCCTGGCCGCCTCAGTATTCGTGGTCGCCTTCGGAGGGGCCGCAGGTTCGCCTGGGCCCGGCCTCCCCTTCGCCACCGGGAGCCCCAACTCTCCGAGCCCGCTACCGCCGACCGCGGTGCTTCCGCTGCTCCCGCTCGTATTGACGCCCTCGAGCGGCGCCGTCGGGAGCACGATCGCCGCGACCGGGACTGGATTCTCGACGAATTCCACGATCCTCTTCACGTTCAACGCCACCGTCGTGAACTCCACGTGCGCGGCGGACTCGAGCGGAAACTTCCCCGGTGAGACCCCCACGCCGTGCACGTTCAAGGTACCGGCGGACCCGATCGGAGCCTACAACGTCGTGGCCTCGGACGCGCGCGGCTTCGTGGCCGGATCGGTGCCGGCCGTCGGAGCCGGCCCGACCGGCGTCGCCTACGACTCGGGTACGGGGGAGCTGTTCGTAGCGAACCATGATTCGGACAGCGTGAGCGTGATCGACGACACGAGCGACCACGTCGTCACGACGGTCCCGGTGGGAACGAATCCCTCGGGCGTCGCCTACGATTCGGAACTCGGAGAGGTCTTCGTCGCGAACTACAACGGTGGGGCTGCCGGCACCGTGAGCGTGATCTCCGACACGAGCGACGCCGTCGTCGCGACGGTGTCCGTGGGACCCGGCCCCGTCGGCATCGCGTACGACCCCGGAACGCACGAGCTGTTCGTCGCCGACTCCGGTGGGGGGACCGGCGATACCGTGAGCGTCGTCTCCGACGCGACGAACTCCGTGGTCGCCTCGGTGCTCGTCGGACTCGGCCCGGCCGGTGTGGCCTACGACCCCGCGACCGGCGAGGCGTTCGTCGCGAACGGTGCCTCCACCTCCAACAGTGTGAGCGTGATCGATGGTGCGACGAACTCGGTCGTCCGGACGGTGACGGTGGGGGGTGGCCCGTCGAGCGTGGCCTACGACTCTGCGATGGGCGAGGTCTTCGTCGCGGACGACCTGTCGAACACCGTCAGCGTGATCTCCGGTTCGACGTACTCCGTCGCCGCCACCGTACCCGTCGGGGATGAACCCTCGAGTGTCGCATACGACCCGGCGAAAGGGGAGATCTTCGTAACCAACGGTGGCGGTGGCCACGGCAGCAACGTCAGCGTGATCTCGGATGCCACGAACTCGATCGTTCAGTGGCTGGCGGTCGGGACCGCTCCCTCCGGCGTCGCGTACGACTCCGGCATGCACGAAGCGTTCGTAGCGAACTCCGGTTCGGACAACGTCACGGTGATCTCGACCGGGATGCAGGGCATCGCGATCTACACTGTGACCGCGACCCCGCCGCGATCCTATGCGGTCACGTTCACCGAAACGGGGCTCCCCTCGAACACGAGCTGGTCGGTGATGGTGTCCTCCGGCGCTGTCGGTACCCTGACGCGCTACTCGTCGACGGCCAGCATCGGGTTCGAGCTGGCGAACGGGAGCTACGCGTACACGATCGAACCGGTGACCGCGTACGCGCCAGGGCAGTTGGGCAGCACGTTCACGGTGGATGGGTCGGGCCTGACCATCTCCGTCGGATTCCTCCCGGGATACGCCGTGACGTTCACCGAGTCTGGGTTGGCCGTCCCGCCGGTGCCGACCTCGACGCTCGCGTGGACGCTCACCGTGAGCGGCGCAACCTTCGACGTGACGGGAGCTGCCGTCACCGTGCAGCTGCCGAACGGGACGTTCTCCTTCGCCGTGACGGGCCCGCCAGGGTACGCGCCCGTCTCCGTTGCGGGTGTTCTCGCTGTGAATGGTGCGCCGCTCTCGGTCTCCGTTCCGATGACCCCGAACGACGCGGCGTACGCGGTGACGTTCGCTGAGAACGGGCTGCCGGCGGGAACGCGGTGGAGCGTGACGGTCGACGGATTCACCGTGGTGGCGACCGGATCGACGCTCGTCCTGACTCTCGGCAACGGGACCGTATCGTACACCGTCGGAGCGCCCAGCGGATACACGGCGGCGCCTTCGAACGGTTCGCTCACGGTCTTGGGATCGAGCATGAACGAGCCGGTGAGCTTCTCGGGACCCAACTCTCCGACTTCGCCGAGCAGTCTACCGTGGACGTGGATCATCATCGGGATCGTCATCGGGTTGGTTGTCGTCGGGATCGCGGTAGCGTGGCTCCGCCGCCGACGACCTCCCGCGAGCCGCGTGGAGGGCTCGCCCCCCTCTGCGTCGGGCGGCTACGATGCGGCTCCGGAACGAACATTTCCGCCGAACTGACCCGGGATCGACCGAAGCTGGCCCATTGCGTCATGGAGCGTTGGGGTTCGACCGCCGGCGCGGGCGAAATTAGCGTGCCAAAGACTCCAAATCAATTCACGAGCCATGCTCAAGTATATGCCGGGCCATGGGCCTCGCATGGGGCAGCCGGAGCTTTCGGAGAATTATAGCGGCGGTAGTCGACACGGACCCGCGCGGGGAATCGACCCTCACCGCCGGCGAGCCCCGTGGGCGGTCGCCGTGGCGTTGATCATGGTGACCTCGGCGCTGGGCGTGATGGGAGTGGTGACGGTTGCATCCTCCGCGGCTCCCTCTGCGGGAAGCGCTGCGACGGTACCGGTTGCGAGCCCTGGTCCCTCGACGACGCTGCTCGCTCCGGCGGAGACCTTGGTCCCGACGAGCGGCCCGTCAGGGACGCTGGTGACGTTGACCGGGACCGGATTCAACGTCTCCCAGATCTACTACTACTGTTTCGAGACCACGAACACGCATATCGGCTGTCCGTCCACCTTGCAGTTCACGACAACCGCGGCGGGGGCCATTCCGACCGGAGTGAACTTCACGTTGACCGCGGCTGAATATGTCGTGATCGCGACCGGGACCCTGTCGGGACAGTTCGTCGTGGACGCGCACTTCACCCTGCAGACGATGACGGTGGAGGCGGGGAACGTACCGTATGTGATCCAGCGGCCGGAGTTTCAGTTCTTGTTCACGAACACGGGCCCCGTGGCGGGGAACGTGGTGTTGAACCTGACGCTGTTCCTGACGGAGACGAACCTGTC
>JBEKEW010000145.1:0-3899 GCA_050013635.1 Thermoplasmata archaeon
ACGTGGAACCGGGCATGCGGTGAACGCCGAGCTCCTCGGCCGATCGATGGAGCTCCTCGGCGGTCCGCTCCAGCTCGCCCGCGACCCGAGCCTCCTCGGCGCGCAGCCGTGCGAAACGGTCGACCAGATCGCGGAGCCGCTCGCGGTCCGTCGGCGGGACGGACCGGAACTCGGGACACCGGGACTGGAACTCGCAGCGTGCGCACGGCCGCCCGGGGGTCGGATCGAACGCCTGGGCGCGGATCCCGTCGCTCACCGTCCCGAGCCGGTCGTACAGCGACTCGAGCGTCTCCTTCGGGCGTCGCGGGACCTTCAGCGGCGTCAGCGACCGCAGATGGTAGAGGGTGAGCTCCTCGACGGGATCGGAGTAGTTCTTCTCGACCAGGACCTGGTACAGCGAGAGCTGATCGGAATCGCGGGCGTCCTCGTGCCGCAGCTCGCGCGACGTCTTGTAGTCGACCACAGCGAGCCCGCCGCCGGGCGCGCGGTCGATGCGGTCGATGTAGCCATGGACCGGGATCCCGTCCCAGGACGCTTCCAGATGCTGCTCGACCGCCACCGGCCGGGGGGGGTTGCGGCGTATCTGGGCGTAGAATCCGCGTAGCATCTCCGCTCCCAGAGTGCGGTACCGGGCCTCCTCTTCGGGAGAGGTGTATCCCTCGCGGACCCATTCCCGCTCGTAGATCGCCAGGAGATCCTCCTCTCCGATCTCCGTGCTCGAGCCTGTCGAGGACGGGGTCGGGTGCCAGTCGTCGAGGGTCCGCTGCGACTCCGCCTCCCCCGATCGTCGTGCGCTGGGCACCACGAGGGGCCGCACGAGCGTCTCGAGGACCGAGTGGATCGTCCGACCGAACGAGAAGTACCCGCGGGGCGCCTCCGTCAATCGGTCGACGTACAGAAACTTCCAGCGCAACGGGCACTCGAGGTACGTCCTCGAGGAGGAATAACTGAGCGTCGGGACCGCCGCCACCGTGGCCGCAGCCCCGGAGAGGTTCATGTCGTTATGGGGCCGGGTCCGGCGCGGGCCCGATCCCGCGAACGACGTCCGCTTACTGGCCCTCGGCGGCAGCGTCCCCGGTGAGGGGCGGAAGCGTTCCGGGGAGCGCCGTCAGATTCGCCCGGGCCTGCGGGTTCGCGAGGTTCTTCGGAAGTCCGAGGAGGTCGAGGAGCTCCTTGTAATGGTTGCGGATCGTCACGGGCGTGACGTTCGCGACCGCTGCGATCCGGTCCTGGCTCCGCGGCTCGCCCATCAGGTTCGAAGCGATGTAGATGATCGTCGCGAGGATCCCGTTCGGCAGCACTCCGCTCGTCGAATAGACCTGCTCGACCTGCTCGAGGAGCTCGAGCACCTTCGCCCGGACCTCCTTCGAAAGGTTGAGGTCCTGCGTGAAACGCACGAGATAATCGCGCGGCTCGACCGGCTTCAGCCCGAGCTTGAGCTCTCGCGCGAGGAGGGTGTACGCCCGACCGACCTCGATCTTCGTCGCCTTGGAGTGCGCGATGATCTCCTTCATCGTCCGGGGCACGTGGCACTGACGACACGCCGCGTACACGCTGGCCGCGACGAGCGCGACGATCTTCTTTCCCCGGGTGGCCTTGTGCTCGAGCGCCCGGCGGTAGATGTACGTTGCCGACTCTTTCACCTCACGCGAGAGACCGAGGACGCCGGCGAGCCGGTTGAGCTCCCCGAGCGCGACGACCAGGTTGCGCTGGTGGGTGCGAGCCGCCCGCAGGCGGTGATTGAGCTTGCGCAGGTGGTAGAACTTCAGCGACGTGTTTCGGGAGAGGCTGTTGCCCTGGAAGTCGCGGGTCGGCACGCCGATCTCGCTGAAGAGACCCTTGTCGGGCATCAACGGAGAGATCACCGGGCCCCAGCCGCGGGCCTCGCGCCCGGTGTCCTCCTTACCGCCGCGTTGGCCGCGATCGCTGACGAGCGCGCTCTGGTCGACCACGAGGCCGCAGTCGGCGCAGACGATCTCGCCCCGGATCTCGTCGCGGATGAGGTGGGAGGAGCCGCAGTTCGGACAGGCATCGGAGGAGGGGGCGGAAGGCGGGCGCGCGCCGGGGGCGTTGTGGCTCGCCGCCGGAACGAGCGCCTTCGGCACGAGGGCTTTGGTCACGCCGGCCTTGGAGCCCACGGATTTCACGGTGGATGGCTTCGACGTGGACGGCTTGGGAGCGGCGGGGCGAGCACGATGGGCAACTGAGCTGGATGCAGTGGCGGTCATGAGTGCACCGTAACGTAACAAAGCCCCGGTATAAATACATTCAGACGCTTTCTGTAACGCTTGTCTCAACATAGCTTACACCATGCAGTGCCGTAGCACGGCTTTGAATCCTTAATGACACATTGAATCGAGAATCCCCCGCGTGAATCAAAATGGAATCCGTCCCAAAGTGTTACTCAGCCGCGGGTTGTTCATGGGGGCGGCGGTGAGCCTCCAGTTTGCGAGTCACCCTTGGGAAGAACAGGGAGAGACATGGTCTTCCGGAGCTCAGCCTTCACGACCCGCAGCGCACATTCGACGATAGATGAGGCCTGCTCGATAACAGCGGCATGCTGACGTCGTGTAATCATACCATGGGCAATCGCGTTGCGCAGTTCATAGAACTGAGGAACCTTCGCCAACTGGCTTTCCCCAAGCCTGCTTGCGATAGTCGCACCGACCAGTATGTTGGCTTCCAGGCGGACTTGCACCTTATCCAGGTAGGTTCGCAGGTGTGGGTCGATGTAGGGGGAGCTAGCGGACTTCGTGCCCGCATCGTATTCGCTCCTAGCCCTGCTGAGGTCCGCGTTAGCAATGACCTCCAGCGCTCGCCAAGCGTAGAAGAACCGTTCCTCGGGGTCCACGGTCCAGATTGCTTCGCCAGTAAGACCGACCGCTCTACCGATCAGGCTCTCAGGCTGTAGTCCATCCAGCATTTGCTGAGCGGTTGCATAACACTCCACAAGGTAACGGTACCAGCTTTGGAGAAGTTCAGCAGAATTGTGAAGTCCGTTGGGGGGCCCGGAATGTGCCGGATCAGATTCGTAGCGAAGTTGCATCAACTGCTTCTTGCTCATGATAAGTGCAACGACCGATAGCGGCTTTTCCGTAACGAACAAGAGGTAGTTTCGGATTCGCTCGGCCGATGTAAACAATCGATCCGAACCAATCGTTTCTGAAGGGTCAGTGAAGCGGACCCTGAAGTCTCCCCTCGGAGGCACGATCCCGACTGAAGGCCCAGGCGGTAAGGCGACTTGTCTCCCACTAGAGTCAAGTTTCCAGCCACCCACGTTTCGCATTGTGAGATTGGGAAGCGCGGTGCTTCCCCATACTTTGAACTCGTTCGCCTTGAGGGTAGATGCTGGCTCCTTGCTCGCAAACTCGATCAATTGCTTCAACGGCTCCTGCGACCAATCAAATCCCCGAGGGGACTGAATTGTAGCGATTTGCAATCGATCGATCCTTAGAGTAGTTGGAACGCTGGGTGTCTTCGCCGGCTGCCTCACGGATGCCCTTTTCGCGGTCATTGGATCGCTACTCTCAGAAGTGACCGCCAGTCATAGAGGTTCCCGACACGGCGTTCAGAATGAACCAAGAAACCCAGATAGAATCGCGAGGCCGATCGGAACCCGTTAGGATGAACCCGCCGAGTGGCTTTCAGCCCCGGAACCGATTTCGAACCACGCTCGGCAGTCTCATCTCAGACAGGAGGTCTCGAATCAATGCCAGACCTGGCTTCTTACAGCTCTACGGTACCCAGTCGCCACAACTTCGTGCCGCAATCAAGGCTGAGAAGATCGTTTTCGACTCTCCGCTCGGGGGCTCAAGACCGGGTCCCGCGCCCAGCTTCCATTGTTCAGTCAGCGAGAAAATCCTAACACCCCCACACCGGCTACAGGGACTGGGGCGACC
>JBEKEW010000146.1:0-3893 GCA_050013635.1 Thermoplasmata archaeon
AAGATCTCGTCGGTGGTCGACGCGTGTACGGCGCCGGAAATCGTCACCGACCAGTTCGTGGTGGAGGGAAGCCCGGTCTCGGAGAACGTCACGGCGTACGTGACCACGGCGAACGGGACCGGGACCGTCACCCCTTGATCGCTGACCACGACCCCGCCGCTCCATTGAGGGGTCGAGAACCCGGGAAGCCGGGAGATCGTGTAGAGGAAGCTGCCGTTCGGTTCGGAAAAGGTGACCGCCGCCGGGGCCGTCGCCGAGCGGAGGGTACCGTTCAGCGTGACCGACCACCCCAGTCCCACCGAGAGACCGGTTTCGGAGAAGACGACGCCGTACGTCGTCTCGAGGAACGGGAGCGCCACGGAGGCGCCGGCCCCGGAGACGTTCACATCGCCCGAGTAACCCCCTACGAGGTGCCAACCCGGGACGGGGTCGACCGTGTACGACCAGGTCCCGTTCGGTACGGAGAACCCGATCGAGCCGTCGGTCGACCGACGATCCGTTCCGTTGAGGGTGACACCCCAGGAACTGCCGGAGGGTAGACCGGTCTGTGTGAAGACGACCGGATAGGTGACCGGATGGAACGTCACGTTGATCGTGAGGTTGGCGCCGTTCACGTCGGCGGTACCGGTCCGGATCACGGAATAGCCGGCGACCGCTCCGATCGAGTACGTGTACGAACCGCTCGGTTCCCACAGGAGGATCGGATCCGGCCCGATGGCCATCCCCGTCACGATGCCGATCGTGGCGCTCCAACCGATACCGGAGGCCAGCCCGCTCTCCTGGAAGCGGACCGTGTACGGCGCCGGGACGAACGTCACCATGGTTTGGGTATCCCCTCCCGCGATGGTGAGCGCGCCGCTGCTCCCGACGGCGGCGAAGTCGGGCGTCGGCGAGAGGGCGTAGGCATACGAACCGTTCGTGAGACCGGGGATCGCGATAGGGTTCCCGGCCGCCTCCGAGCCCGTCCATTGTTGGCCGCTCCTCGCGCTGCTCACGGTCACGCCCCACGTTGGGCCGAGCGGGAGCCCGGATTCGTTGAAGGTCGCCGTGTACACCACCGCCCCGAAGACGAGGGTCGGCTCGCGGAGGGCCGTCCCCCCGATCACGACCGTCCCCGCGTACGGGAGCGTCGTCTGGTGATAACCGGCCACGTCGACCACCGAATACGGGTAGGTGCCGTTGACCAGCGGCACGAGGATAGGTTGGCCCGCCAGGCCGAAGTAGAGCGAACCGGAGATCGTCACCCCCCACGTCGCATTGATAGGGAGCCCGGCCTCCGTCCACGTGACCGAGTACGTGACGGGGACGAACACGACGGTCGGGAATGTGATCGAACCTCCGTTCACCAGGATCGATCCGGAGTACGGGATCGTTGACTGGTGGTAACCGTCGACATCCCCCAGGACGTAGCCATAGGTCCCATTCGGAAGGGACCACGAGATCGACGAGGTCGTGCTCTGGTGCAGGCTTCCGTTGACCTGAACGCTCCAGTTCGTGCCCGACGGCAGGCCGACCTCGGACAGCGTGATGAGGTAGACGGTCAACGCGAACCGGAGGGTCGGCTCGGTCACCGGTGCCCCGCTCACCGTGATGGTACCGGAGTACGGGAGCGTGGGTTGGTGGTAACCTGGGACGTCACCTATCGCGTAGGCGTACGATCCGTCCGGCAGGTTTGCGACGACCGGACTTCCGCTGGTGTTGAAGTAGAGCGATCCCCCGATCGTGACCCCCCACCCCACACCGCCCGGTAGTCCGGCTTCGATGAACACCACGGGATAGGTGGTGGTCGCGCCGGGAACGGGACCGGGTAGGCTACGAGCTGCGTTGACAGAATCCTCGTGGATCACGAATCCCCCGGGGAACGACCCGAGGGCCACGACGATCACCACGGCTACCGGAGCGACCCAGGTCCACCGAGCACCGAAACCATTCATGCTAGGAGACTCCACCAGAGGGGTCCGACACGGCGATGCGCCGACCCGGAGCCGACAGACGGCGACCTGTGTAACTACCTTTCGGCCCGTCGGACTCTATCGCCGATCGGAGATCCTCAGGGTCCTGAGAATCGCCGATGATGGAGGGGGCGGATCCCGACCGTTCGACCGGGGTCCGTCGATCCACCCGCTTCTTGGGAATCCATCAATCCTCCCGCACGTGCGTGCTGCGAAGAGCAGGGCCGTGACGGCGACCGACCTCCCGCTTCTCCGTCCGGAGACCCCCGAGCCACGCCACCTCGACGGGACCGGAGAATTGCAGCCTATGCACGAATCCTACTCGCACCGACCGAAAAGTACGACTACCTAGGGCGAGTGGTCCAAGGGATGACGACCATCCGCACGCTCGACGCTGCGATCCGGACCCGCCACCTGCTCAAGCACCCCTTCTACGAGGCGTGGTCCCGGGGCGAGCTCCCGGTGGAGACCCTGCGCGAGTACGCCGGCCAGTACTATCACTTCGAGTCCAACTTCCCGCGCTACGTGGGCGGTGCGTACGCTCGACTCGAGCGCCCCGCGGATCGGCTCGTATTGCTCGAGAACCTGAACGACGAGGAAGGGCGCTCTCCGACCCACCCGGAGCTATGGACCGACTTTGCTCGGGGGATCGGGGCGAACTGGGACCCACGTCGTCCCCCAGCTCCCCACCGGGCCACCCGCAACTTGTGCCGGACCTACGAGTCCCTGACGATCGGGAACGGAAGCGCGGCCCAGGCGTTGGGAGCGCTCTACGCCTACGAGGCGCAGTTCCCCCAGGTCGCGGCGGAGAAGTCGCGCGGCCTGCGCGCGTTCTACGGCGTGACCTCCAAGTCCGCTCACGAGTTCTTCCGGGTCCACACCGTGGCCGACGTGGCGCACTCGGCCGCGGAGCGGGCGATCCTGTCGCGGGAGCTGCGTACCTCGCCGTCGGCCGGCCCCGCGGCGAGCCGGGCCGTTGATCGAACGCTCGGCGCGTGGTGGGAGTTCCTCAGTTCGTTCGCCTACTGAGCCCGCCGCGTCCCACCTCACGGGCCCGCCGTCTCCTTTGACGGAGCCGACCCGCAAGCCTCTAATATCTATCGCAAGTCCTTTATATCACTTGTCGCGCGGGGACGGGCGATCAGCATCGCGAGAGGTCGGAACGGTCCTGGCGGTGACCCCGACGGGCACCTTGACGGTCCGGGCCGGCGGCGCCGATGCGGCCGAAGAGGGAACGATCGTCACCGATCGGCGCGGACCGTTCCGAGGGCGGGTCATTCGGGTCTTCGGCCCCGTGGCACGGCCGTACCTCGTGGTCCGCCCGCGGCGGGCCGTCTCCCTACAAGAAGGCGTGGCCCTGATCGGTGCCACGCTGCTTCGAGAATCGAGAGCGGAGGTGGAGCCCCGATGACCCCACCGAACGAGGCGACCAAAGACCCGAAGGCGGTGGGCAAGGCCGCGGACCTCGTGGTGCCCACCCGCTGCACGAACTGTGGGTCGACGCACCTTACCCGAGACTACGAGCGCGGAGAGCTCGTATGTGACGAGTGCGGCCTCGTGCTGGAAGAGGCGATGATCGACCAGGGCCCCGAGTGGCGCGCCTTCGATGCCGAGCAGGGCGCGAAGCGCGCGCGAACGGGCGCGCCGACGACCCTCACGATCCATGACAAGGGACTGACCACGGAGATTGGCTGGCGGAACCGGGATACGTTCGGCAAGTCGATCCCGACGCGGAACCGGGCCCAGCTGTACCGTCTGCGCAAGTGGCAGCGTCGCATCCGGGTCTCCAACGCGACCGAACGCAACCTGTCCTTCGCGCTCGCGGAGCTGGAGCGGATCGCCTCGAGCATGGGGCTGCCGCGCAACGTCCGGGAAACGGCGGCGATGATCTACCGGCGGGCGGTCAACCGCAACCTCATCCGGGGCCGATCGATCGAAGGG
>JBEKEW010000147.1:0-3868 GCA_050013635.1 Thermoplasmata archaeon
TGTCGCCCCGACCGATACGGCGGCTCGCCTCGTTCACAACCCCCACATCGAGGTACGCGGAGCGCTCGTCGAGCTCGAGCGGACCGGAGTCGGTGTGGAACAGCCGCTTCCAGAAGTTGCCCATGGATCCTGCGCAGGGTCCCTGTCCGGAGCGGACGGCCGTATTTGAGGCCGTACGGGACGCCCTCTTCTCCGCGGGTCGAGGGAGACCCGGGCCGACCGACGCGCGTCCTTGGGGCGGGACCCCTCAACGCGAGCCCGGCGGAGGGGCGCGGGGTCGACGGCGACCGGCGTAGATGTAGACGATCCCGCCCACCAACGGGATGACCGCAACGAGCGCGAAGACGACGATCAGGGTCGGGGTGAGCGGGCCTCCCGACCAGAACAGGAAAGTAGGGTGCGGGGCGGCCGCGTTGCACCCCGAGGTCGAAGTGCAGGACGTCGCCGGGGTCAGGTTCAGCGTCGCCGATCCGGGAGTCGTACCGAAGAGTTCGACGTTCGTCTGGTTGGAGATGTAGTTCAGCGCGCCCGCCCCCACGAGGTAGGTGCCGTCGGGGAGCGAGTCGAACGAGACGCTACCGTCCGAGGAGGTGGTCAACTGGGCGATGTGCTCGTACGGTTCGGCGACGGCGGTGACGAGGGCGCCCGACAGCGGGGCGTGGCTGGAGGCATCGAAGACGCGGACCGTGAGCCCGGTCCGCTCCGTCAAGAAAAGGTGGAGGGTGAAATCGTTCGGGGAAGAGGGAACGACCGTCAGGTTGGCGGTGACCGGAGTGTACCCGAACGCGCCCACGGAGAACTCATCGACGCCCGGGAACGGTCCAAAGCCGCTCCACCTACCGTTGGCGTCGGTCGTGCCCAACACCGTGGTGCCGTGCTCCGCGGCCGACCAGGAGACCTGCGCACCGGCGATCGGACCTTCCGGTTCCCCCGGTGCCGGGGGCCCCCGCACCGTGATGTTCACCATCACCCGAAGATACAACGGGATGAGCACGATGCTCGTGAGCCCCGGGATCACGCGGACCCCGGGAGTGCTCGAAAAGTACCCCGAGAGCGAGACGTTCAGCAGGTACGGGCCGTACTCGATCCCCGTGAAGTTCGACCACCCGTTCACGTCGCTCGCCACGCCGGCCCGCGGCGCCGACCCTTCGAGCGTCGGTGTGACGATCGCGCCCGCGACCGGCAGGTCGTTCGCGTAGAATACCACGAGCACGGAGAGATTCCCGATCGAGAGGTAGATCAGCAGCGTCACGTTCGTGGTGCCGGTGTAGGCGATCAAAGCGGTGGTGGAGTTGGTTCCCCACCCCTGCGCGGAGGCGGTCACCGTCTCGACGCCGCTCGCCACCGGACCGATCACGGTGGAGCCGGCGACATCCGTAATGCCCTCAAGGAGGACTCCCGAGATCGTGACCTTCGCCTTCGCGAGCGCCGTGTTGGAACTCTCGGTCCCTCCGATCACGTGCACCCGGACCGACGGAAGAGGCGTGAGGAGGACGGTGATGGACCGGTTCGTGGTGGCGGCCACCGTGAGGTAGTCCGAGGAATTGGAATGGTACCCGGGGTCGCTTGCGGTGAGCAGGACGGTCCCGAACGAGCCGAGCGCGAACCACGCATCCCCACTTCGATTGGTCAGCCCGGAGGAGTTCTGACCCGCATCGGAGATCTCGATCGGGGCGCCCGGGATTCCCGTATGCGTGAGGTTGGAGCTCACGTTCACGACCAGGATGCCGGCGACCGGGGTCAGCCGGACCGGCTCGACGAGCGTTCCGGTGACGGGAATGACGACCGCCACATTCGCGGAAAGGAAACCGTCGGCGCTCGCCGATAGCGTGGCGCCGCCGGCCGGCAACGGCCCCGTGAGGACCGTTCCGGTCGAGCTGGAGTCCCAGGACCGGCCGACCGTGCTGATGCGTACGAGCGCTCCCCGGATCGGGACCGCCCCCGGCGGGGCCGAGAACGTGACCGTGATGATGGCGGTGGGGAGGGCCGAGATGTCGAGCTCGACATGCTGGGCACCGGGGACGAGCGTGATCTGGGTGGTCTCCGAACGATACTCCCGGAGCGAGGCGTTCACCACCACCGTCCCCGGAGCGAGGTCGCGGAAGCTCGTCATGCCGCTCTGATTCGTGGCGTTGAACGCCAGGAGCCCTCCGCTGGCCCGGCTCACCTGAACGATGGCGCCCCGGAGGGGGACACCCGAGGACGCGTCCCGGACTTGCACCGTGAGGTTCGCCGTGGTATTCGAGGGCGCCGGGCTCCCGGCCGATCGGTCGGTCGCGGTCCCTTCATGTGGGAGCAGGCCCGCGGACGATGGGGTCGGGGGTGCGACGGACAGCTCACGGGTGCTGCCGCCCGGCACGGGGACCGCGGAGGTCGAGGGATGGCCGACCGGCGTCGACCGAGCCCCGGGGCCATCGACCACGATCGTGGTGACCGCAATCAGGAGGACGATTCCGACCGTGATGAAGCACGGGATCGAACGCCCGAGACGGTGTGCGCGCCATCGTGGACGAAACGACATCGGTGTGGGCGGGATTCGCCCCGTACCGGAACAAATCGCACCGCCTCTCATATAGAAGGGGAGGCGAGCGTTGCGGTTCGAACCCCGCGCGACCCGCCGAACCGGTACCCGCGTCGGGCGGCCTCCGCGACCCGGAGCGGGCTGCTTACGGGTCGAAGGCGCGCTCGCGTACGCGACGAGAGATGCGATCGACGAACTCGGCCCGGGAGAGCGATTCGGTGCCCTTCGTGCCACGGACCCGCAGCGCGACGGTCCCGTTCCCCATCTCCTGATCCCCGACCACCGCGATGTACGGGACCCGCTCGACCTCCGCCTCGCGCACGCGCTTGGGCAACGTCTCGAGGGTATCGGTGACCTCGACCCGGAGATGGCTCGCCCGCAGCTCGTCGCGGAGCCCGTTCGCCATCTCGGCGTGGCGCTCCGTGACGGGGAGGATGCGGACCTGCACCGGGCACAGCCACGGCGGCAGTCGTCCGTTGCAATGCTCCAGCAGGACCGCGAAGAACCGCTCCCAGCTCCCGAGGATCGTTCGGTGGATCACCACCGGTGGGTGCATCTTGCCGTCGGCGCCCTGGTACTCCAGCCCGAAGCGCAGGGGCATCTGGTAGTCGAGTTGGATGGTGCCGGTCTGCCACGGTCGTCCGATGCTGTCGCGGATGTGGATGTCGATCTTGGGACCGTAGAAGGCGCCCTCCCCGGGGGAGATGCGGTACTTGACGCCGGACTCCTTCAGCACCTTTTCCAGGATCGCTTCGGCCCGATCCCAGGTCTCCTTCTCTCCCAGGAACGTCGCGGGTCGGGTCGAGAGTTCGTAACTCCACTCCAGGTGGAACGTGGTGAACGCGCTGCGGACCCATTCGAGGAGGACGCGGAGCTCGGCCTCGATCTGGTCCTCGGAGACGAAGACGTGGGCGTCGTCCTGGACGAACTCGCGCACGCGGGTCATCCCGTGCAGGGTGCCGCTCGCCTCGTTGCGGTGCAGCGGGGCGAATTCGGCGAGCCGCATCGGAAGCTCCCGATAGCTCCGCGCCCGGGAACGGAAGATCATCATCGATCCCGGGCAGTTCATCGGCTTCCAGCCGAACGTCCGGTCGTCCGCGGTCGTCAGGAGCATGTTCTCCCGGTAATGCTCCCAATGTCCGCTCGTCTGGTAGACGGAGATGTCGAACATGAGGGGGGTCCGGACCTCGGAGTATCCGGCCCTTTCGAGATGCTCGGTCACGAACCGCTCGAGCTCCCGAACGACGATCATCCCGTTGGGGAGCCACACCGGGAACCCAGGGCTCTCGTCGAGGAACATGAACATCTGGAGCTTCGCTCCCACGACCCGGTGGTCGCGCGCCTCCG
>JBEKEW010000148.1:0-3857 GCA_050013635.1 Thermoplasmata archaeon
ATCGTGCCCGCGGCCGGCACCCCCGAGTTGATCAGGACGGGGGTCAGCAGGATCAGGACCAGCAGGATCGTCGCAGCGCCGACCAGGGGGGTGGGGAAGAGGGCGCGGGCCCCACTCGGGGACGTCACTTCTCCTCCTTCCAACCGCGGTAGAGGCGGTGCGGGACCCCGAACTGGTCGAGCAGTTTGCCGGCGAGGTAGTCGGCCGCCTCGCTCAGCCGCTCGATCCCGAGATAGTAGGGAGGGGCCGCGTCCAGAATGACGACCCCGAGTTCGCTCAGGGTGGTCAAGTGGCGCAGATCGAGCGTCGAGAGCGGTGTCTCGCGCGGCACGACCACCAACCGACGTCGTTCCTTGAGGTGGACGTGGGCGGCCCGCGTCAGGAGGTTGTCCCCGAGTCCGAGCGCGACCTTGGCGATCGTATTCGAGGAGCAGGGTACGATGGCCATGCCGCGCGTCGGAGTCGACCCGCTTGCGATCGGCGCTCCGATGTCGACCTCCGCGTATCTCGCCTTGACGTACGGCGCGAGCGCCTCGACGTCGAGCCCCGCCTCTTCCCGTAGCACGGCCTCGCCGCCCCGGGAGACTACCAGAAGTACGGGGACTCCCGCGGCGTGCAACGCCTTCAACGCTGCCACGGCGATCGGGGCGCCGCTCGACCCGGAGATGCCGATAACGAGTGGAATGTCGGGGGTCACGAAAAACCGTCCTCCCTGCGGGGGTTATCTTCTTGAACCGCTCCAGCGATAAGACGACTCGCAGGAGGTCCCTAGGATGCATCGGGCAGCCATCATCGGGGCCGGGCACACCCGGTTCGGGGTCCTGGAGGCGGGCCCTCGCGCGCTCCTGTCGACCGCCGTCGGCGAAGCGCTCGCGAGCGTCGACCGCAACCTGGAACGCTCGCAGGTCCAGGAGGCCTTCCTCGCGACCCTGGGGTTCGGCGGATGGCAAATCGGCAACGCGTCGGCCGCCCTCGCGGAGGAGTCGGGTCGCGTGGGGATCCCGGTCACCCGGATCGAGAACGCCTGCGCGTCGGGTGGTTTCGCGATCCGTGCGGCCGTCCGGGCGGTCGAGCGGGGGGACCGGGACGTCGTCCTCGTGGCCGGCCTGGAGAAGATGACGGACGTTCCGAACGCGCGCCGGCGCTATTGGCTCGGGGTCTCCGGCGATACCGAGTGGGAACGGCTCGCGGGGCTCACCTTCGCGGGCGTCTACGGGTTGATCGCCTCGCTATACCTCGCCGAACACCGCGTCGGTCCAGAGGCGCTGGCCGAAGTGGCGGTGAAGAACCACGAGAACGGTGGCCTCAATCCGAACGCCCAGTTCCGTAACGCCCTCCGCCGCGACGACGTTCTGCGCGCGCCGCGGGTCGCGGAACCGCTCGGGCTGCTCGACTGTTGCCCCGTCTCGGACGGCGCGGCGGCCCTCCTCATCACGCGCGACGACCTCGCCTCTCGATTCACCGACACCCCCGTTCACATCGACGGGACCGGAGCCGGATCGGACTATCTTGCCGTACAGGAACGAGAGCACATCACCCACTTCGACGCGAGCCGCCGGGCGGCGGAGGAGGCGTTCCGAGAGGCCGGGGTCGCGCGGAAGGCGATCTCCCTGCTGGAGGTCCACGACTGCTTCACGATCGCGGAGCTCCTGGCGCTGGAGGACCTCGGATTCGCCGGGGACGGAGAGGCGGCGGGGCTCACCCTCTCCGGGGCCACACGGCGAACGGGACGACTCCCGGTGAACCCGGACGGCGGCCTGAAGGCGAAGGGCCACCCCATCGGAGCGACGGGAGTGAGCCAGGCGTACGAGGTGTTCGTCCAGCTCCGGCGTCAGGCGGGGGCCCGGCAGGTGCCCGGTGCCGAGCGTGCCCTCACGCACAACGTGGGCGGCTCGGGGGCCAGCGCCGCCGTCACCCTCTATTCGGTGGGGTGAGAACATCTCCGCGATCCTTCGAGCCGCCTGTGTCATTCCCCGCTCCGAGACCGCAGGTCTCCGTGTCTTCGGCGCCGACGAGGACGAGTTCACGCTCGCCGCCGCGGCTCTGGAACTCCTCATGGAGGGCTCAACTGCGGGGAGCCCCCTCGAGGTCGTGCATCTCGCCGGGACGTTCCCCGCCTCGGTCGGCTCCTGGATCCCCGAGCTTCTGGGACATGCCGTGACCGTCGTTCAGCACGGATCCGACCCGAACGCCCTTTTCCAGGCGTTGCGAGCCACGGCCGGTGACCATCTCGGAACGCGGGCCGTGGTCGCCGTGGATGCGCCCCCGATCGGGGCGCCCGAACGTTGGGGCGCGGTCGGCGTCGCGTTCCGGGTCGGCGACGGCCGGGGGATCGAGGTACTCCCATCGTTGGAGAGCCGCCGCGGCGACCCAGGACGCGTTCCCGTTCTCCCCGCGCGGCCAGCGGTGCGGGGGATCGGGGCTCCTCCACTCTGCGCTCTCGCGTTCGCGCTCCATGCCCGCTTCGGCCCGCCCGGGGCTGAGGGTGGCCGGATCGCCGCGGAGGCCGGTGGATGGGACGCACCCGGGTTCCGGGAGACCGGGCCCATCGAATGGGTGGGTGACTGGACCGGGACCTCCTCCGCTCCGCGGTCGATCGAAGCGGGGACGCGCGAGGCGACGGTGGAAGGCCACCTGTTCGCCGTGTCCGAAGGTGCGTACGTTCCCAAGCCGCGGTATCTGGAGAACCTCCCGAGCCGCTGGCGGTTCGTGGCCGAACGGTGCCGGAACTGCGGCACCATCACGTTCCCGGTCCGTGGCAGCTGTCGCAGCTGTCAGCGTCCTGACACGCTCGACCGGATCTCCCTCCCTTTGCACGGCGGCACCGTTCTCGCGAGCACGGTGATCGCCCGGGGTGGGCAGCCGACCGAGTTCGACGGTCAGGTCGACGCGAGCGGTCCGTACGGGGTCGTCCTGGTCGAGCTAGCCCCGAGGGCCCGGGTCACGTTGCAGGTCGCCGACGCCGCGCCGGGCGCCGTCCGGATCGGCGACCGGGTCGATACGCGTCTCCGTCGGCTCTACCCGATGGAGGGCGAGTGGCGGTATGGCCGCAAAGCGATACCGACGGTCGTCCCGGGGGACTAGGCGCCGCTCGCCGGTTCTTTCTTAGCGGCTTCCCAGGGCGTGCCCATCCATGCGAGGTAGACCGCCCGCTCCAGGTCGGTCGGTCGGTCGACCGGAGTGAGCTGGTACTTCGCGGGGGGTGTCCGACCGGTTTCAACGTCCCGTCGGTTCAGAAGGCCCCGCTGGAATACGGCGAGCTCGATCCTTGAACCGGGCGGATACCGCTTCATCACCTGGTCGAAGCCATCGAAGAGGACCTTCTGCCCATCGATCGCCACGATCTCGTCTCCCGGGCTCAGACCGGCGCGGCGCGCGGGCGTGTCCGACAGGACCGTGCGGATCTTTACCAAACCTCCGGAGCTCTCGGTTCGGATGCCGAGATAGCCCGGCTCTTCCTCCTCGTCGGGAAGGCGCGGGGCCGGAGCGAAGGAGAGGCCCGCGTACCGGGCGAAGTCCGCGAACCCGATCTCCGCGGTTCCTCGGACGTACCGATCGAAGAACGTCCCGAGATCGAGGCCGGTCGCCCGCTCCAGGATCGGCTGGAGCTCGTCCTCCCCGATCCCCCGTCCGGTCGTGCCGTACTCCTGCCACATCCGGCGGAAGGCGGACTCTAGGGAGGCGTGGTTCTCGGTCCGGTGGCGGATCTCCAGGTCGAGGCAGAGCGACACCAAGGCTCCCTTCACGTAGTAGCTGACCGATTGGTTCGGTGTCTCTTCGAACGGTCGGTAGTGGTCGATCCAAGACACGAACGACGCCTCCTCCAGGCTCTGCCATCGCCGACCGGGTGCCTGGAG
>JBEKEW010000149.1:0-3856 GCA_050013635.1 Thermoplasmata archaeon
GCACCGGCCTTCGGGATGACGAAGGCCGGGCATGCGGTTCCTGACGTACGACGAGCTCACACCCTCGATGGAAGTGGACCGGATCCTCATCCACCTCGCCTCGTTCGGAGGGGTGTTTCCCCGTCGGTCGATCGAACGGTGGCGTCACCGAAAGAAGGACTTCGCCGAGTACGTCGCGGTCTTCGCGGAAGAGCGCGGACGCCTGCTCGGACAGACGTTCGTGCTTCGTGTCCCGTACACCTTCCCCGATGGCACAGAGTTCGTGAGCGCCATCGCCGCGGTCGGGACGCGGCCGGATCACGGACGGAGGGGGGTCGCACGCGCGATCCTCACGGAGGTCCATCGTCGTGAGCGAGAAGCCGGGATCCGGTTCTCGACGCTGTGGACCAACCGATCGTGGGGAGCCCACGGGCTCTACGAACAGCTCGGGTACCGGGACGTCTACTCGTCCCCCTGGGTCGTCCACGCACCGGTTCATGCCGTTCTCCCGAGGCCGAGAGGCGTCCGACCCGCCCGCCGCGAGGATCTCGCCGACCTCGAGCGGCTCCATGCGCGGCAGGCCCGGGGCCGCCTCGGCTTCCTTCGGGAGCCGGACGGCTACCTCGCGGTCGCAACGGCGGCGAGAGAGATCGACCCCGCGAAAGAGCTCGTCGTACTGCGGGCCGCGGGTCGACTCCAGGGCTACGCTCGGGTCGAATCCGACCCGTACCGGACGGTTTGCGGAGAGCTGGTGACGAGCTCCCGGGCGGCGCGCCGGGCCCTGATCGCTGAGGTCCAACGGAGGGCGAAGCGGACGTCGTTCGCATTCCAGCAGACCCCCGTCCGCGACACCCCCAAACTGTTCCGGAGCCCCGGCTACACGGCCGTCCCGACCGGCTGGTACGTTCTCATGGCCAACGCCCTCGGTCGAACGTGGAGCTCGCGCGCCGCCGTCGAACGGTTCGCAACCAACGACCGTCGCTTCCTCTGTATGTCGGGGGATCGCTTCTAGGTCGACCGATGGGCCTTCCTGGACTCACTCAGCGAGAGGTTCCAGGACGACCCGCACGGTAGTCCCGCTCCAGGGCCCTCCCAAGGTTCCGCCACATGGTCTGGAGCTCCCTCTCGAGCACCGCCTTCGGGGGATTCTTCACGCCCAGAGGGGTCGCACGCCGTTCACCGCGCATGGTGAACTCGGTCCGCCCGTCGGGCAACTCGCGCAGGGAATAGTCGAGGTTCCATGTCCGGTAGTTGCCGACGGCGACCGCGTGCCACCGGTTCGGCGGCCGAAGGGTGACGGTCTGCCGGCTCCACATCCATCCGTGGGGGGTTTCGTTCAGGTCCTCATAGACCACGGTACGGGAGGTCTTCCGAATGATCGAACGGGAGCCGGGGTCACCCTGGAGCTTGCGATCCGCTTTCGTGTAGTCGGTGCACCACGCATAGGCGAAGCCGAGCGGGGCACGGAAGGTTCTCTTGATCTCATAGACTGAAACCGGGCTGGTCATCGAAGCGCACCTCTTGCCGAGCTCCCAGACGAATTCCCTGCCATTTAGCCTGAAGGGGTCCGAATAGTGAGAGCCGTTTGGAACTACTCGCGTTCGGGGCGGAGCAGAACGGCACGATAGCCGCACGGGACGTCGACCAGCATCACGGGTTCGGAACTCCCAAACCGTGCCGGATCGGTGGTGAGCTCGAGGTGCAGATCGGGGGCGATCCTCGCGATGCCGGTCCGGAGCTCCTCGGCGAACCGGTTCAGGTCTCGGGACCGGCCATGGGCCGGGAGAAGATGGAGCTGCCCCTCGTTCAGGGAGGTATTGACGTCGACGAACTGAGCATAGACGTTGACGACGATGTCGGGCTCGTGGAGCTGGAAATTGGATCGGAAGAGCTCCGTGGCGAGCGTGACGTCACGAACGGCCGCATAGACTCGAAACTTCAGCCGCTCTCGGTCCTTGATGACCCGTTCCTGCTCTCGCCGAGCTCGCTCCTCCAGGTCCATGGTCGTTCTCGGCGATCGGCAGTTCGCCGCGGTCTATAGACGCTCGGGTCGAAAGGGGTCCTTTCTCCTACCTTTTCCGAACGAGGGCAACGAGAGGTGACGTCAGAGTTCCCACATGTCCTCATCCGGAAGCTTGCGCCCGACGCCCTTGGCTACGGAGTGGTTGAGGATGACTCGCGCGAAGCGCGTTCCCTGGCTGTCAGTCTCGAGGCTTCGCACCACCCGTTTCCCGTCAGCACTCACACAGTGGAAGCCGTGGTGGTCGCGCAAGTAATTCCAGAACTCGCCACAGGAGGCGGGGCTTCCGTGGTGACTTTCCAGGAACACGGCGACCAGGCTTAGCGCCCGGCCCTCCGAGTCGGTGAAATCTGGGGCGACAAGGCGGTACGGCTCAGTTTCCATGGCTCCGTCAGACGACGCCCAACGATAACGGCAGTAGCCTGTAGGACGGTTCTATGGTTTGACTGGCTCGGTCTTGGAAGGGTTAATGGCGCACCGACTGGTAACCGAATCTGCGATGACGTACGCCGAACGCCTTGAGAAGCTAGCACCCAATCTCACATCGCGCCAGCGCGAGATTCTGGCGAGAAAGAGGTTGATTGGAGTTATCATCGCCTTCGTCGGACTTTCCCTGATTGTAGTTGGGGTCGTCGTCTACGGGGCGGCCAGCGGGTTCGGGCCAATACCGGCGAGGAGCATCATCGGCTTCGTTGTCCTAATGGTGATCGGACTTGTCGTGATCTGGGTGGGATTCAGCCAGCTCCAGGAAGGTGCTCTTATTCTTCGGGGGGCGATGGCCACAAGCCATCCTGACGATTCATTCACAGACTCCGACGCCATGAGGCTGTACTCGCGAACGAAAGTCGCAGGAACACGCCCAGCTCCCCCACCGGGTCACCCGGACGCCACAACCCGATATTGCCCGTACTGCGGGGTACAGAACTCTCAAGATCACTCGTTCTGCCGTAAGTGCGGGGAGCCGCTTCCCCCGCCCCTCTGAGTTCGACGCAACGATCGAAGATCGCAAGAGGACCGAACCGGATGCAAGCCTCGGGAAAAGTCTCTAAGGTCTTCTGGGGTGTGGTTGGGGCCAGTTTCCTGATCGCGGGCTTAGTGGAGGTCGCGTTGATGGCTTGGCTTATCTCGCTGTACGATTCATGCGCGTCCACCGCGAATTGCTCCACAGCCGGAGTCGACGTCGGCGACTTTGTCGGCATCTTGACCGTTGGCATCGTGATGGCCGTTGGGGGACTGGTCGCCTTGCTGTACGCTTTTCGGTCCGGGAGTCCGAGTGCCGGACCATCGCACCGCTCACACTCCGAGGGACCCAACGCATCCTATCGAGCTCCGTCGATTCCAATCTCACCCCTCGCTCAAACTCGATGGAACTGCCCCCAGTGCAGCTTCCAGAATGTCGCGCACGGGTACCTCTCTCCGGGGACAGCGGCCCACTGTTCCGCTTGCGGGAACCGGTGCATCATAACCCGGAGCCCCGGCCACGTGTAGGAGCTCCCCCCCTCGTGAGCTTAAGGGGTCCGTTGTCCACGTTCAGAACGAGACCCTTTCGCTCCGGGCTCAGCCCCCGACGATGGAGAGGCTCCCCGACAAAAAGTTGGCTACGAGCAGGTGGTCGTTTGCGCTGTCGATCGCGACGCCGCGAGGTTCGGCTCCCACCGTGATCGATCCGGTCACGACGCCCGTCGATCCATCGATCACCGTCACGCTGTTGGCGTACTGGTTGGTGACATACAGGTACCCGGTCGCGCTGTCGAACCCGATGCCCGCAGGTCCCCATCCCACCGTAATCGACCCGACCGCGGTGTCCGTCGACCCATTGATCACCGTTACCTGGCCGTCTGCAGCGTCGGTCACGTA
>JBEKEW010000150.1:0-3831 GCA_050013635.1 Thermoplasmata archaeon
GACGAAGTCGGTGTCCCGCGACGTCGCGCCGGCCCCGATGATCGCTCCGGCTGCTGAGCCCACGACACCTCCGCGCGCCCCCCGTCGCATCCGCACGGACGACGAGGCGCGTCTCTGATATAGTGCGGTCTCCCCGATCGGGTCCAGAGAGCGCCACCCGGGCACCCCGTGCGACACGGCCCGAACTCGTCGCTCCATTCCACCCGGCCGGTGCCGTTCCTGGCACGACATCCCCGGCACCCGAGCCACGGCTCGCGGAACGCGCATCCCTCCCGTCCCCACGGACGGGCGGACCGCCCTGGTTCGGGGCTCCCGGTCCGCATCTGCCCCCGGACGGACGGTTATCCTGATATAGCGCTCGACCCCATTACGTTCGGAGTTCGTCCCATGGCCTCCGTTTCCACACCGGTATCGCGCATCGCAGCTCCCGTCGTGGCAGCGATCCTGCTCGTCGCCGCGATCGTGTTGTTCGTTGGGACCTACTTCCTCCTACCCCAGAACGGGCACTACCTCGCGCTCGTCACCATCGGGCTGCTCTCTCTCGTCTTCGCCGCGGTCTCCTACCTGGCCCAGTCGCTCTCGCGCGCCAATCCGCTCCCCCAGCGGACGTTGGCGTGGGGGTTCTACGCCTTCGGGTTCGCGCTCCTGCTCGTAACGTTCGCGATCCCGGCTCCGGCGTACAACCTGGCGCTCGTCTGGCAGATCACTGGGCTCGTGCTCACGCTCATCGCGCTCGCCGGATCGATCGCCGGGATCGCATGGCGCAGCCGGATGCTGGCGGCCCAGGCTCCCCGCGAGGCGGCCCGAGCCGAGTGGCGCGGGCGCCCACCGACGTCCGCGTTCGATTACGCGACCGCCCACTCGTCCGACTCCCCAACGACCTCTCCACCCCCTTCGCCCCCGCCTTCGCGAGGTCCGTGAGACCATGATGCCGACTCCGAGCCCCGCCGGTCCGGTTCCGCCCTCCTGCCCATCGTGTCACTCCGTCGTCGGTCCCTCCGACCGATACTGCCCCTCGTGCGGTGCCCCCCTCACTCCGACGCCCGCAGCCCCCGCACCCGGGTCCGCCCCGGTCGATCTGCGCGAGAAGGTCGATCAGGATCGCGGGACCCTCAAGCGCCTGCAGTTGCTCGTTCCGGGCTTCCGGGCGTACCGCCAGGGCGAGGACGTTCGAGCGGCCGACAGCCTGCTTCGCCGCCAGGTGGCGGACAAGGTGAAGAACGCCCGCACGACCGCGGAGAACGCCCGTGCGGCGCTGACCCAAGCGGGGCAGTTCTCGGTCCTGATCGATCTCGCCCCCCTCATCTCCGACCTCCTGACGTTCGAACCGAAGGTCCGGAGCGCCGAGCAGGGGTACACGGGCATCTCGCCCGCAACCCGCGTCGGGAATGCCGACCTCGATCGGCTCTACGAATACGACTACGGGTTCGTGCTCGCGGCCGACCAGCTGAACCAGACCCTCGCGCCGCTTCCTACGATCGCCGCGGGAGGGAGCACGGCGGACCTCCAGCGGCTGGTCGCCACCGCCCGCGGTCAGGTCAACCAACTCCAACAGGCGTTCCAGGCCCGGCTCAAGGCGGTGCAGGGAGTGCTGCTGCAGTAGGGAGGAAACGACGATGGTAACCAACCAACCGATCCCGCCGAAGGGCGGCAGCCTGTTCGGATCGACGACGGTCAACTGGGACGACGCGAACAAGGGCCCCAACGTGATGTGGCGCGTCCCGCGCAACATCCGCCTCAACGACAACATCGTCGTCCGAGAGGACGAGATGGCGGTGTTCTACCGCGACGGTAAGGTCCTCTCCTACATCGACCGTCCGGACCGGTACGCCCTGACGAGCCTGAACGCCCCCGTCGTGGGCGCGGTCGTCAAAGCGCTGTCGGGCGTGCAGCAGGAGGCCGAGGTCTACTACCTGCAGAAGCGGATCTTCGACGGGAAGTTCGGAAGCGCCGAACCGTACATCTTCCGGGACCCGGATTTCGGTCTCGTCAGCCTCCGCGTGTTCGGAAACTACCGTTGGCGCGTGAGCGCGGCGGACGTCTTCATCAACCAGTTCGTCGGGACGTTCGGCGCCGCCACGACCGACGACGTAGAGTCCCGTCTCCGGGACCAGATGGTCATCCTGGTCTACAACACCCTCGGCAAGCTCAAGGAACAGGGGACCCGCGTCACCGACCTCGCGAGCCAGCTGACGACGATCGAGCAGGCGGTGCTCGGGTTCGCGCCGCAGCATTTCGGTCCGCTCGGGGTCGAGATGAACCAGCTCCAGGGGCTCTCGATCAACCTCCCGGACGACGTGCAGAAGGCGGTCAACACACGCTCCCAGATGGGCGTGCTCGGGGTCAACTACATGCAGTACCAGGCCGGCCAAGCGATGACCGAGGCGGCATCGAACCCCTCGGGGACCGCCGGGTCGCTCGCCGGGGCCGGTGTCGGCCTCGGTGCCGGGCTCGGTATCGGTTACGGCATGTCCGGTCAGATGAGCGGGATGTACGGCGCGGGCCCCTCTTCGCCGTGCCCGAAGTGCGGCGCGCTCGTGCCCGCGGGGACACGGTTCTGCCCGGCGTGCGGAACGCCTTTGGGCGGGCCCCCGGGCGCCGGTGGAGGTGGGCCTCCGTGCCCGAAGTGCAGTGCGGCGACCAGCCCGGGTCAGAAGTTCTGCCCCGCGTGCGGCGCTTCGCTCGCGCCCCCGGCGCCGCGGACGTGCCCCAAGTGCTCGGCGGTCGTTACCGGGACAGGTAAGTTCTGCCCGAACTGCGGGGCCGCGCTCGGCCCATAAGGTACCGATCGCCAACCCCCGATCGAACGGAGGCGTGAGGATGTTCTGCATCAAGTGCGGCCAGCAGCTGCCGGACGACGCGAAGTTCTGCTTCAAGTGCGGCAGCCCCACGCCGATGGGTGGCGGCGCTCCCGCGCCGGCCGCCAAGGCCACGCCGACCACCGCGCCCGCGGCACCGGCGGGCGTGGAGGCGTTCAAGTGTCCGTCGTGTGGAGCTCCGCTCAAGCCGGTATTCGGCGAGACCGTGATCACCTGCGACTACTGCGGCAGCTCCGTCACGCTGGGGGGGAACGGTTGGAAGGAGATCTCCGAGCACACGATGCTCGTGCCGAAGCTGGTCGATCCGGAGGCCATGCTCGCGATCGTCCGGAACTTCATCGACACGGGGTTCTTCAGCCGGAAGAAGTTCGAGGAGTCTAAGATAGTCGACCAGAAGCTGTCGATGGTCCCGTACTGGATCCTGCCCGTCTCGGCGACCACGAACTACCAGTACCAAGACGTCGCGGTCGGCGTCGGATCGACCGTCGCGACGATGGCGCTGAGCGCGGCGATCGGGGGTGCGATCAACCGCGGCCGGGGGGGTGCGTTCATCCCGATCATGGCGGGACCGACGGTGAACCCGACGCGACAGGACACGATCACCGGCACGTACGAGTACCCCGTGCTCGCGGTCCGGGCGCTCACCAACTACCAACCGAAGGAGTACACTTTCGCGCTCACGGAGCGGACCTTCTTCGACCGCAAGGCGGTCCCCAACGGCGCGACGATCCTGAACGGGGACCTGACGGAGGAAGCCGCACGGAACGCCGCGAAGTCCTACGTGACCCAACTCCAATCGGAGGCGGCGCACAAGCGCCACCGCATGGTGAGCCACTTCCAGTCCGACGTCCAGGTCACGGACGGCGAGCTCCTCCACGCCCCGATATGGCAGGTCACCCTCGATCACAAGGGGGATCGGTCGATCATCCTGGTTGACGCTCACTCCGGTCGAGTGATGAACACGCCGGGCTAGACACGGGTCCGTACGGATCGAGCTCACCTCAGGGGAGGG
>JBEKEW010000151.1:0-3821 GCA_050013635.1 Thermoplasmata archaeon
GCCGGGAACTCCGACGGCCGAATCGGCCCCCCTCCTCCCCCTCCACGCCTACGGGGTCAGCAAGGTCGCCCAGGACCTCCTCTCCTACCAGTACTTCGTCAATTACGGCGTACGGACGATCCGAGGACGGATCTTCAACACGATCGGGCCGGGCAAGACCGGCGAGGTAACGAGCGACATCGCCCGCCAGCTGGTCGCCATCGAGCGCGGGGCCCGGCCGAGCGTGGTCCGCATCGGCAACCTGCGGCCGATCCGCGACTTCACCGACGTCCGGGACATGGTCCGTGCGATCGCTTCGATCACCGCGCGCGGCCGCCCCGGCGAGGTGTACAATCTCGCCAGCGGACGCGAATACACCGTCCGCCAGGTCCTGCAACAACTGATCGGCCTCTCCCGGAAGAAGGCGACCTGGCGGGTGGAGCGCGCGCGGCTGCGTCCGACCGATGAGGCGTACATCGTGGGCGATGCCCGACGCTTGAAGGAGGCGACCGACTGGTCGCCGGAGTACGATCTCCCTCGAACGTTGCACGACGTGATGGAAGCGTTCCGCCAAGCCCCATGAGCGCTCCGGCACGTCCGGCCCGCGACGTGGCCGTGGTCTGCCCCACCTATCAGGAAGGAGCGACGATCGCTCGGTTCCTGGAGGGGATACGGGCCGCGTCAGGTGCGTACGGCTCGGCGCGTCTGACCGAGCTCATATTCGTCGACGACGGCAGCACCGACGGCACCGTGGAGTGCCTGCGCGCCGCCGAGCGGACGTGGACCTCTCCGAAGGTCCTCCTCGTGCAGCGCGCGAAAAAGGCCGGGACCGTTTCCGCTCAGATCGCCGGATTCCAACGGGCCTCGACCGCGATCGTGGTGACGATGGACGCCGACGGCCAACACCCGGCCGAGACGATCGACCGGATGGTCGAGGCCTGGGAGCCGACGGTCGATCTCGTCGTCGCCTCGCGGTACGTCCCCGGTGGGAAGGTCCGGTGGGAGGAGCGACGACGGGGGATCATCAGCGGCGGCGCGCGGGCGCTCTCCCGCCTCGTGCTCCCGGGCGCGCGCCGTCTGCGCGACCCGCTCTCCGGGTTCTTCCTCGCGCGCCGAGATTGGGTCGCGGAGCTCCCCCCCGCCCCGCCCGGGTACAAGCTGCTCCTCTACGTGCTCGCGATGCACCCCCGCGGGAAGATCCGGGAGGTCCCCTACGAGATGGGGATGCGCCTCGCCGGCGAGTCGAAGCTGATCCGGGGGGTCGGTTTCATCCCGAGCTTTCTGCGGGAACTGGCCCGGTATCGTCGGGCCGGCGCCGCCGCGCGCCGTGGACCTCTCGCATCCCCCAAGTAGCTGCCGGGATCGGCCGTGGGGGCGCGCCCCGGGGCCCCGTTCCTACCGAGGCCGGGGGCGACTCGGGCGAGGCCGGTCCGGCGGGGAGCTCGGACGTCGGTTCGGGTGGTTTCGGCACCGAAGCGACGGATCTCCTCCGAATCCGGTTCCGGAAGCGGTAGTAGTACTGGCGTAGGGGGACGAAGAACACACCGAGGATCCACACCGGCCAGATCCAGTAGTTCAGGTGGAGCAGGACCCCGCCTCCGTTCGCGCCCGAGCACCCGGATGAGGAGAAGAGCACGGCCCCGCAGATGAACGCGGAGGGATCCCAGATCAGGAACGGCAGGACCCACGCGATGCTCACGGCGACCGCGATCGTCAGGTTCGTCCAATCGCGCTTGATGGCCCAGTAGGCGACGACGAGCACGTTCGCGAACTGTTTGCACCCGAGAGCGACGATCTCGGCCCACTTCTGCCGTTTTCCGTTGATCCCCACCAAGGCGACGGTGAGCAGGAGGAGGACCACGAAGTCGTTGAAGCCGCTCGCCGCAAGGAGGGCCATGTACGGCTGTCCGATCGCGACCACGGCGAAGGCGTTCTTCCGGACGATGTAGAGGGTCGCGGCCCAGGTCACGACCACGTAGATCTTGTAGCCGGCGCCCGCGTAGACGGTGCCAACGCCGACGAACGGCTGCAGGAAGATCAGCAACGGCAGGTAGACGTACTTCGTGGGGCCGAGATGGAAGATGGTCCCGTACTGATTGTACGTGACGTAGATCGGGGTGGTGTACGGGTTCTGCCCGTGGAGGATGGGCTGGATGAAGACGGGCATCGCGTACGGTTCGTCCGTCATGCCGTTGCCCCAGCCCGTCACGATCGATACCGCCGCGACCGTGATGCTGGCGAGCGCGACGATGACGGCGAAGGACGAGAGGCGGATCAAGTGCAGGCGGTAGACGTACAGCGGGTAGAGGATCGCCCAGAGGCCGAGGAGCGTGGGCGTGGCGTTGGAGATCGCTAGGCCCGGGTTGTAGACGCCGCCGAGGGCGAGGACCACGGCGGGGACGGCGATCCCCAGCGTCCACAATCCGGCGTACTGCAGGTAACGGCGACGACGCACCTCCGGGGGATCGATCGGGACGGGGGGCGAGGCGACCTCCGCCGTCATCGCCTCCGTCATCGCGCCCCGAGCCCCTCCGCCCCGATCGATCGGGGGGTTCTTGCAGCGAGGGTACGCACCATGACGTGGGCCTCTCGCCTCATGGCGACTCGGGGAGTACGGGGACGGCGTCCGACGCGACCGAGGCCCGGTGGAGCCGAACGCCCCATCGTCGCCACATCCGGTGGATCCATCCGCGGAACAGCACGTAGACCCAGAGGATCCACAGGTAGTAGTTCCAGTGCGAGTACAGGTCCGAGAGCTGCCGGGCCGAGTTCGGCTGGCCCGCGCACGACGGACCGATGCTGAACGCGAGGGCCTGGCACCAGATGCCGAGGGGATCCCATACGAGGAAGGGGATCGTGATCGCGAGGGAGATCACGACGACGAGCAGGCATTGCACGGTGTCCCGCTTGAGGATGTAGTAGACGATCCAGAACACGTTCGCGAACTGCTTCAGTCCGTAGGTCGCGTACTCGACGATCTTCGCCTTCGGACCGGTCCATCCCCGTAGCGACAGCGTGATCAGGAACAGGACCGGGAGATCGTTGAATCCGTTCGATGCCGTGAGCGCCACGACGGGCGACGCGAGGGAGAGGGCCGCAAACTCGTCGTTCCGCACGACGTAGACGAGGCCGGCCCAGAAGCCGAGGCACATCAGCTCGTAGCCGAGGACCCCGGTTCCGGGGAACTGAATGAACAATAGGAGCGGTAGGTAGGTGTAGTAGCTCGAGGAGGTGACCGGGGACGACCAGACGTTGAGGACGTGAACCTGGTAGTTCAGGACCAGGTGCGTCGTGTACGGGTCCTGGCCATGAAGGAACTCGGAGAGGTACCCCCCCATCGAATACGGCTCGTCGGTGCCGTTGTTCCCGAGACCGGTGAAGATGCTGACGATCCCGAGGACGAGCCCGATCAGGAAGATGTTCCGTAGCTCCTTGTGCCAATCCTCGCCCGACCGACGGACCGCGAAGAACAGGCTCACCGAGCTCAGGGTCGCGAGCCCCCAGATGACCGAGAACGCCCAGGTGACGATCCCGTAGGAGGAATAGACCGCGAGGGAGGCGACCGTCGCGAGCCCGATCGTCACCGTAATGGTGATCTCGGGCAGGTAGCGCTCCCACTCGCGCATCGGCCCCTCGACGAACCGGGGCGGTTATAGCGTGCGCAACGCACGGGTGCGGCTCTCCGGGCGCCTCCGCCGCAGGTCGTCCCCGGTCCGACAGAGCCTTTAAGAGAGGGGGCCGGTTCGATTTTTCGAGGGGGATGTGCCGAGCAAAAAGACCCTCCACATCGAGTCCAGCGGGCAGTTGTGCATCTACTGCGGGGCCTGTGTCGGAGTCTGCCC
>JBEKEW010000152.1:0-3774 GCA_050013635.1 Thermoplasmata archaeon
CGATCTTATCGATCGATGTCCCCACGGGAATATCGAGCCCCGACGGCCTGCGTCCCCGCTGGACCGTGGCGTTGACGGCTCCCAAGGAGGGGATGGACCCCGGGAACTCCGGGGAGATCATCGTCCGCGACATCGGCATCCCCGCCGATGCCTGGTTGCGCACCGGGCCGGGGGAGTTCCATTTCGTGCCGCGCGACCGAGCGGTACAGGAACGCGGGCGCTCGGCCCGCGTGATCGTGATCGGAGGAGGGCCGTACGCCGGCGCTCCAGCCCTCACGGGGCTCGCCGCGCTCCGCTCGGGGGCCGAGCGGGCGACGGTGCTCACTCCGACGGGTGCGGCGCTCGCGGTCCAGTCGTTCAGCCCCAACCTGGTCGTGCGCGGCGTCGGGGCCGCTCACTTCGCCCCGATGGACGTGCCCGGCCTCCTCGACCTGGTTCATTCCGCACCTCCCAAGGCGATCGTGGTCGGGATGGGCGCGGGTCACGAGCCCGAGACCGTCGAGGCCCTCGGGACGGTCTTGGAGGGTCTGCTCGGGACGGTCCCGCTCGTCGTGGATGCCGACGCGCTCGGGGCGCTCGTCGCCCGGCGGCCGCCCGACGGCAGCCGCCCCGCTCCGATCGTCATTGCGACGCCGAACGCAGGAGAGTACCGCCACTACTTCGAGGGCCCCGCGGAAGCCGCGCTGTCGGATCGGATCGAGCACGTCCGACGTACGGCGCAGGAGCGCCGGATCGTCCTCCTCGTCAAGGGGGATCCGGACATCCTCACCGACGGCGAGCGGACGTTCCAGAACTACCACCACCATCCCGCGTCCACGGTCAGTGGGGTGGGGGACGTCCTGGGAGGGGTTCTCGTGAGCCTGCTGGCCCAGGGGGTCTCCGCCCTCCATGCCACCCGGCTCGCGAGCTACTGGGTAGGAGAGGCGGGAATCCGAGCCGCCGCCCGGGCCGGGTTCGGCCTCGTCGCGACCGACGTCATCGACGAGCTTCCCCATGCGCTCGTCGGCGGCCTCGCGCGCCTCGAACACTCCGCCTGAGGGGTGCCGTCAGGCGTACCGGACCCGGCCCCGGATCTCTTTCGCCCGCGTGCGAACCGCCGCATGGCCCTGCGGGTTGCCCGTAGCGTATCCATCGTGGAACGCCCGGATCAGGCCCTCGCTCTCCGCGCTCAGGGCGCGCAGGTCCTCTTCGACGAGGTGGAGATCGATCCCGAGCTCTTCGACGCCCGGGTTCCGGGTTCCCATCGACAGGTCCAGCAACGCCGCGGGCGCTTCGGGTCCCGCCGGGTAGAGCACGTTGGAGCTGGTGAGATCCCCGTGCGCGATCCCGGCGGCGTGGAGCTTTCCAAGGGCGATCCCGAGGGAGCGGACCGCCTGACGCACCGTCTCGGGTGGGAGCGTAGGGTCCTCCAGGATACTCTTCAACGTAGGTCCCGGAAGCTCTTCCATGATCAGGCGGTGGTGGAGGACGTCGATATCGTACAGGATCGGCGTACGGACCCCGGCGCGGCGAGCATCGACCAGGAGCCGCGCTTCGGTCCGGGTCCGCTCCTTTCGGAGCCTTTCGTCCAGAGCCTTCGGCCGGTACCCCTTCGCCTCGCGGTCCTTGACGATCGCCGGGAAGCCCCACCAATCCACGGCACGCAGGGTCGCCTCCGCGCCCCGGTAGAGCACGCGACCGGCCGGAGACGTCCCCTCCTCCGCGTTCGGATCGCTCCCCCGCGCTGCCTTCCCCATTCGGTCCGCCGCTCCGCGCTCGTTCCCTCCGGGGACGATCGGAACGGAGGGCCCACGACGCGCCCATCCTATAACGTGACCCGGCGGGGCGGATCCGCGGGCCGGCGTGACCGAGGAAGGCTCCTCCGAGCGCGGCAGGATTGGTTATTTGGAAACCGGCCCTCTTTGGAAGGAGGTGGAACGATGGCAGGGCCGGAGCTGGTCGGAAGGAGGAGCGAAGAGGACGGGGTCGAGCTGCTCGTCCTCAAGCATCCCCCGGTCAACGCGCTCAGCACGGCCCTCCTCAGCGAGCTCGACGCCCAGATCCGGGCCATCGGAAGCGAACCGAACTCCCGAGCGGTGGTCCTTTCGGGCGATGGCCCGTTCTTCAGCGCGGGCGCCGATCTCAAGGAGATGGCCACCCTCGGCCCCGATACCGCGCCCGAAGTCGTGCGTCGCGGCCACGAGCTGCTCGCGCGGATCGAGACCCTTCGCCTCCCGGTGATCGCAGCGATCAACGGCCTCGCCCTCGGCGGAGGCCTGGAACTCGCGCTGGCCTGCGATCTGCGGATCGCGGGGGATTCGGCCAAGCTCGGAGCCCCCGAGGTCAATTACGGCCTGATGCCCACCTACGGAGGGACCCAGCGGCTCGCCCGCCTCGTGGGGGCCGCGAGGGCCAAGGAGATGATCTTCACGGGCGCGATGATATCGGCGGCGGACGCGCTCAAGATCGGGCTCGTGAACAGGTCGGTCCCCGCGGGCCAGGAGGTGCGGGCCGCACGCGACCTCGCGCACACGATCGCGCAGAAAGCCCCCAAGGCGGTCCAGGCGGCCAAGCGCGCGATCAACGAGGGGCGGGACCGTCCCTTGGCCGAAGGGATCGCGCTCGAGGCGCGGCTGTTCGAGACCGAAGTCCTGCCGAGCGGGGACCTCGGCGAGGGGATCGCGGCGTTCATCGAACATCGGCCGCCCAAGTTCCAGGGAGCGTGACGATGCCGTTCGAGTTCTCGTTCACGGCGGACCAGGAGGCGTTCCGGGCCGCCGTACGTTCGTTCATGGACAAGGAGGTCGCCCCGATCCTCGTCGAGATGGACGAGAAGGAGGAGTTCCCCCGGGCGACGGTCCGCCGGATGCAGGAGGAGGGGTTCTTCGGAGTCCCGATCCCCGAGGAGTACGGGGGTCTCGGGCTCGGCAAGGTCGGCTACTGCATCCTGTTGGAAGAGGTCGGTCGGGTCGACTCGTCGCACGGCGCCATCCTCGGAGCGCACACCTCCCTCGGGGCGACCCCGCTCTTGTACTACGGAACGGAGGGGCAGAAGAAGCGCTGGCTCGTCCCCGCCGCGAAAGGGGAGACGCTGCTCGCCTTCAGCCTCACCGAGCCCGGGTCCGGATCGGACTCCGGCGCGGTGCACACGCTCGCCGAACCGGTCGGCGATCGCTGGCGGATCACGGGGACGAAGCTGTACTGCACGAACGGCCGCGAGGCCGACACCGTCATCGTGATGGCGGCGAACAACGCCAAGCTGGGGCCGAACGGCGGGGTCACCGCGTTCCTCGTCGATGCCGACGCCGTGGGGTTCCGGGTCGGCCGGTGCGAGAAGAAGATGGGCCTTCACGGGACCTCCACGACGGAGCTCATCCTCGATCACGTGGAGGTCGGCCCCGAGAACGTGCTCGGGCCGGTCGGCAACGGATTCCACGTCGCCATGACCGCGCTCGACGTCGGTCGCGTCTCTCTCGGAGCGGCGTCGCTCGGGAGCATGCAGGCGGCGACGACGCAGGCGATGGAGTTCGCGAAGAACCGGACCCAGTTCGGGCTTCCCATCAGCGAGCACGAGGTGATTCAGTTCAAGCTCGCCGACATGGCGATGCACATCCACGCCCTGCGCTACATGGTCTACCACGCCGCCGCTCACCAGGACCGGCTCGGAACGGATCCGGCGAAGTGGACGCACCGGGAGCGTCTGGAGAAGACGCGCGAGGCAGCGATCGTCAAGTGCCTCGCGTCGGAATGGGCGGCCGACGTGATCGACGAGGCGCTCCAGATCCACGGCGGGCT
>JBEKEW010000153.1:0-3769 GCA_050013635.1 Thermoplasmata archaeon
GTCCGCCGAACCGCGCCGCGCACGACCCACGACCGGGCTATCGCAATGCCCCGGCCGTGGACCGTGCGGCCGCTCGGGTCCTACCCTCGAATCCCCCCGTGGGACCGGACCGAATCGACCGGGGGCCCGAGATAAATAGACTGGGCCCGTCATACGGGTAGTGAGCGATCTACTTCTGCGCCGACCTCCGTTCGAGCCGTACAAGACCAAGGTCATCGAGCGGATCCCGAACCCTTCCCGGGAGGAACGAGAGCGGGCCCTGGAGCAGGCCCACTACAACCTGTTCAACCTCCGGTCGGACGAGGTCCGGATCGACCTCTTGACCGACTCGGGCACGGGCGCGATGAGCGACCGGCAGTGGGCGGCCATGATGCTGGGGGACGAATCGTATGCCGGAAGTCGCAATTTCGCCCACTTCGAGGAGACCGTGCGCTCCTTGACCGGGTTCCCGTACATCGTGCCGGCCCACCAGGGGCGCGCCGCGGAGAACCTGCTGTTCTCGAGCCTGTGCCGACCGGGATCGATCGTGCCGAACAACATGCATTTCGATACGACCCAAGCGCATGTCCGCCACCAGGGCGCCACGCCGGTGAACCTGGCAGTTCCCGAAGCGTACGACCCCACGAGCGACTTCCCGTTCAAGGGAAACGTCGACGTGGCCGCGCTCGAGAAACTGCTGAGCGAATCGGGTCCGGAGAAGGTACCGCTCGTGATGGTCACCATCACGAACAACACGGGCGGCGGCCAGCCGGTCTCCTTCGAGAACTTCCGAGACGTCGCCCGGGTGGCCGATGCCCACCACGTGCCGGTCTACCTGGACATGTGCCGCTGGGCCGAGAATGCCGCCCTGGTGCGTGAGCGCGAGCCGGGGATGAACGCACGGACGATCCGCGAGATCGGTCGCGCGTTCTTCGACCTCGCGGCCGGAGCGACGATGAGCGCGAAGAAGGACGGCCTCGTGAACATCGGCGGGTTCGTCGCGACGCGGGACGAGCCGCTCGCCGAACGGTTGAAGGAGGCGCTGATCCTGTACGAGGGGTTCCCGACGTACGGAGGGCTCGCGCGCCGGGACCTCGAAGCGATCTCCGTAGGCCTCATCGAGGCGACCGAGCTCGATTACCTCGAGCATCGGATCGCGCAGGTCCGCTATCTCGCCGGGCTCCTCGAGGAGCTCGGAGTGCCCTTCTTCCATCCGGTGGGAGGGCACGGGGTCTACCTCGACGTGCGGCGGTTCCTGCCTCACCTCGGCGACGACGACCTCCCCGGACAGGCCTTGGCCGTCGAACTGTATCGCGAAGGAGGCGTCCGTACGGTGGAGGTCGGGGCCCTGATGTTCGGCTCGGATCCCGAGAATCCGTCGCGTTCGCTCGAGCTGGTTCGCCTCGCGATCCCGCGGCGGGTCTACTCCGCGAGCCACCTCGCCTATGTCGCGAACGTCGTCGGCCGGGTCTACGCACGGCGGGCGACGGTGCGGGGTCTTCGGATGGTCTATCGGCCGGAGCGATTGCCGCATTTCACCGCGCGTTTCGCGCCGAAGTGATCCCAGCGCGCGTGTCCCCGGTGGGCGTGCCTCGCACCGGCGCCTCTGGGGTTCCCTCGCTCATAGAACGATCCTTCGTGAGCGGTACGCTCACGAAGCCCGCGACCGGGGCTCGTCGGGCACCGCTCGAACCGCTCGGGATGGAGTTGGAGCACGGGATCGACGCTCTCCGGTCACTCGGCTCCTGGTCGATCCGATTAGGATTCCCGCCCGGGGAGCGGACTCACCGACGCTGGCGAGGTCCCCGACGAGCACCTCCTCGGCATCGGAGCTCTCGGCCCACCGGGGGCGGGCCCCGACCCGATGGCGATGGCGTCCTAGGGGCGCTCGCCGTACGGGCGGGCCTGCGTCAAGCGATCCGCGCTCTCCTTCCAATCGATCACGGGGTCCGGAGACTCCCAGTCGATGAAGCACGCCCCGGTGTCGTGCCACTCGGCGAACTTCGAGATCGCATCCCGGTGCGGTGGGGTGCGAACGAAGGTGTTCATCGCGGGGCGGTCGCGCCAAACCGAGACCGTCCAGAACCGCCGGTGGAAGAACTGCGCACGGACCTGGAAGCGCACGAGACCGGGGGTCTCTTTCAGTTGCTGCGTGATCCGGGCGTTCATTCGCAGGAACGCGAAGAGATCGCGGTAGCGGCGGATCGGCAGGTACGTCGCGACCTTCAGAACCGGTGTCGTCACCGGGCCGCCGTCGACCTCGTAACGGCGAACTACGCCCTGCACCGGTGCTCGCCCGAAGGCCCCCGGGCCATAAGGGTCCGCGGAACCGGCCCCTCCATGCCTACGGGGCGAACCGGTGCGACATCACGTACGGGAGGACACCGCCCGCGAGGTAGTACTCCAACTCGATCGGGGAGTGGAGGGCGCATTCCAGGGTCGTCGAGATCGTGGTCCCATCGTCCCGGGTCGCTTCCATCGTGATCGCGGCGCGCGCCGTGAGTTCCGACCCGGAGGCGAGGCGCAGGCGGAACGATTCCCGGCCGGTCAGTCCGAGGGCCTTCCAACCTTGACCCGGGGCAAACCGGAGCGGGAGCACGCCCATCTCGATCAGGTTGCTTCGATGGATCCTCTCGAAGCTCTCGGCGATGACAGCGCCGACCCCCAGGAGACGGGGTCCCTTGGCCGCCCAGTCGCGCGAGCTCCCCTGGCCATAGCTCGTACCGGCGAGGACGATGAGCGGGACGTTCTGGGAACGGTACCTCTGCGCCGCATCGAACACCGAGAGCAGCTCCCCCGACGGCAGGTGGACGGTCCACCCTCCCTCCTTCGGTGCGACGAGCTGGTTCTTCAGCCGCACGTTCGCGAAGGTGCCGCGGACCATCACCTCGTGGTCGCCGCGGCGGGCGCCGTACGTGTTGAACTCCGTCGAAAGAACGCCACGGGCTCGAAGGTACTGGCCCGCCGGGGTACTCTCCGGGAACTCGCCGGCCGGGGAGATGTGGTCGGTCGAGATCTGGTCCCCGAAAGCGAGGAGCACCCGGGCCCCCTCCGCAAGGTTCCCGGCTCGGGGCACCCAGGGTGGCGGCAAGTGGAGGTACGGTGCTTGCGACAGGTACGTCGATGCCGGGTCCCACGCGTAGAGGTCCCCGTGCGGCGGTTGGAGGCCCTCCCAATGGGCGTCCCCCACTTCGATCGCGCGGTACTTCTCGCGGAACATCGCCGGGTCGAGGTCGGCTTCGACGAGGCGCTGGATCTCGGTCGAGGTGGGCCACAGATCTTGGAGCCGAACCGGGGTGCCGTCGGGGCGATGCCCGAGGGGGTCGCGCGTCAGATCGACATCCATCCGTCCGGCGAGGGCGTAGGCGACGACGAGCATCGGGGAGGCGAGATAGTTGGCACGGACCTGGTTGTGGATCCTCGCCTCAAAGTTCCGGTTCCCGCTGAGGACGGCGGCGACGAAGCGATCGTGCTCGGCGATGTCCTTCGCGACCTCGGCCGGGAGCGGCCCCGAATTCCCGATGCAGGTGGTGCACCCGAAGCCGACCAGCGCGAACCCGAGGTCGCTGAGCGGCTGGAGCAACCCGGCCCGCTGGAGGTAGTCGGTGACGACCTTGGAACCCGGCGCGAGGGAGGTCTTGACGTACGGCGGGACCCGCAGCCCGAGCCCCAGCGCGTGCTGAGCGATCAGCCCGGCCCCGAACATGACCGACGGATTGGATGTGTTCGTGCAGCTGGTGATCGCCGCGATGACGATCGCTCCGTCCGAGACGACGGGCGTAGGGGCACC
>JBEKEW010000154.1:0-3757 GCA_050013635.1 Thermoplasmata archaeon
TGGGGAGCGGGACGTCCTGGTCGGTCGTCCTCAACGGCGTGACCGCCACCTCTACAAGCACCTCCATCGCGTTCGCCGAGCCGAATGGGACCTACACTTTCTCGATCCCGGTCGTGAGCGGGTTCATCGCCTCGCCTTCGTCCGGCTCGGTCACCGTGTCGGGCGCAGCCCGTACGGTCTCGATCCAGTTCGCCACGGCGGTGTACACGGTCACCTTCACCGAGACGGGGCTCCCGGCGGGAGCCTCGTGGACCGTCACCCTGAACGGGGTGGCCGAGATCGGGACGGGCACGCAGATCACCTTCTCCATGGCCAACGGGACGTACGCCTACACCGTATCCGGGCCCCACGGTTACTCCACCAACCCGTCTCAGGGCTCGGTCCGGGTCGCCGGCTCGGCGGTGAGCGTCCCGATCGCCTGCCAGGCGGTCACCTATGCGATCGTCTTCACGCAGAGCGGCCTCCCGTCCGGGACGAGCTGGTCGGTGACCCTCGGTGGGGTCCTCCAGACGTCCACCGGCCGAACGATCGCGTTCACGGAGACGAACGGCACGTACACCTTCAGCGTAGGTGCGATCGCGTCCTACACGATCTCCCCGACCAACGGGACAGCGGTCGTCTCGGGCGCTGCCCTTGCCTACACGATCCACTTCTCGGCGCTGTTCCCGTTGCAGTTCCACCAGAGCGGCCTCCTCCCCGGTTCCACTTGGAGCGTTACCGTGGCCGGCCACACCGTTACCGGGACCACCTCGACTCTTAGCTTCGCGGTGACGAACGGCTCGTATGCATACTCCGTGGCCGCGATCACGGGCTACTTGATCGCCCCATCCTCGGGGACCCTGCAAGTCAGCGGCACCGGTGCGACGGTCTCGATCCAGTTCCAGCCGATCTACACGATCACCTTCACCGAGACCGGCCTCCCATCGGGAACAACCTGGAAGGTGACGGTCAACACGAACACGGTCCTGACCGGTTCCGGTACGACTCTCGCGGTAAGCGGCCTGAATGGGCTATACAGTTACACGGTGGCAGCGGTGGGTGGCTACGTGCCGAGCCCCGCCTCTGGAGTGGTAGTCCTGACGGGAAGTTCGACCACCGTCACGATCTCCTTCCATCCCGTCACCTACTCGGTTACGATGACCGAAACCGGGCTCCCGAGCGGTACCAGCTGGTCCGCGATCCTCAACGGCGTCACCCAGAGCTCGAGCACGAGCTCGATCGTCTTTGCCGTCGCCAACGGCACCTACAGCTACACCATCAACGCCGTCTCGGGGTTCACCCCGTCCCCGGCTTCGGGCTCGGTAACCGTGGTGGGAGCCTCGAGGACCGTCTCGGTAACGTTCTCCCATATGGTGTACTCGGTCGTATTCACGGAGGTCGGTCTTCCTTTCGGAACGAGCTGGTCGGTGACTCTGGGCGGGGTGCTCGAGAGCTCCGTGTCCACACGGATCTCGTTTTCGGAACCGAATGGAAGCTCCCCCTTCGTGGTAACAACGCTCGCGAAATACACGCCGACCCCATCCAGTGGGACGGTCACGGTCCACGGCTCCTCGTTGAGCGTGGCGATTCTGTTCAGCTTGGCCTCCACCCCGTTCTCCTTCACGAAGATGGGCGCTCGCGCGGGTCCGAACTCGGCGACCTCGCTGGGGTCGGTTACGTACGATTCCGGTGCCGGCCGAGCGATCCCGTTCACCCTGGGTGCGGCAGAGTTCCCACGGGTCGTCGTGGCCGAACCCGGATCCACCGCGACGCCCGCGTCGGGGTCCATTCACAGCATGGGGCACCCCGTCTCGGGCCTCATCGCATTCTCCGCCACCAGCGCCGCTTCCTCCCCGTCCCCCGTTCCGTCGAGGGCGCTCCCCCTGGTCTCGGGTGTCGCCACGAACGGAGGATTCGCCAGGAACGCTCCGCTCACGAACCAGATACTGGCTCGATACGGCCCATCGATTTCAAGGGAGAGCAACGAGAACTTCGTCATCTGGGTTGGAGGGTAAAATGGAGATCGAAACGACGTCCGCTTCGCAGGTCCGGTCATGCCGTGCGCCGAAGGTTGGTATCCCCCGCCGTCCCCACCGCTTCTGGGCGGTGTCTGGGGTATTGCTCCTGACGGGAGTCCTGCTCTTCGGGCTACTGCTGTCCCCGACGAGCGCGCTCGCTCGGGGAGAACAGGCTCCCGTGCCGCCGGGAACCCCTTCCGTCGTCACGATCTACCCCAACGGGTCCATCAGCTCCCCGTCGGCGCCGATCGCTCGTAATGGCAACGTCTACTCGCTTACGGCCGACCTGACGGGCTCGATCGTGATCGAGCACAATGGATCGACCCTTCAGGGTACCCCGTTCTCGATCGACTACGCCGCGGGCGGGAACGGCTTCGCGGTCACGCTCCAGAGCGTGCAGAACGTGACGCTCACCGGACTCCACGTCGCCGACGCACCGAACGGTTCGGTCCGGATCGCGGCCAGCTCGAACGTGAGCGTGATCAATAACGATCTCGCGATCGACCCGGCGCCGCTCAACGGGATCTTCGCGACCAGCTCCGAGGGGGTCACGATCCAATCCAACACCTTGGGGAACGCCACCGCGGCCGTGGTCGAGTTCCAGTCCGTCACGTGGTCGAACGTCTCGAGCAACACGTTCACCCCCGGGATCGGATACGCCTTCTACATCGCGAGCTCGAGCGAGTTCAACCTCTCCGGTAATGCTGCCGCCGAGACGGACGGGGCGTACCTCCTCGAAGATTCGAGCTTCTCCGTATTCGACAACTCGATGCCCAACAGCGAGTACGGATTCTTCGGCCAAGGGATCATCAGTTATCGGAACCAGGGGGGCACGATCATCGGCAACAACCTCGTGAACGATACCTACCCGTTCATCAGCACCTTCGACCAGAACATGACCATCTCGGGGAACAACTTCACGGCGCAGCCGGGGTTCATGATGTACAGCGTGAACTTCCAGAATGACGTGAACATCACGTTCTCGGACAACATCGTGTCGAACCTCCAGCAGGTCTACCTCCTCCGATCCAACACCGTGGCGATCCTCGCGAACTCGATCTCCGCGAACTGGGGGTCCGGTATCTACGTCGATGACAGCCAGAACACGGTCGTCGCGCACAACGTGTTCTCCGGGGATTCCTTCGCCGTCGAGGAACTTGGCGACGCTTCGGGCCTCCTGTTCACCCACAACACGTTCCAGACCCCGGCGGTCGGGGTCGGGGTCTACTCCTCCAACGCTTCGAACATCGTGATCGCGAACAACAACTTCGCCCCGATCTCGGGGCTCGCCTTGCAGCTCACGACGTCCTCTCAGATCAGCGTGGTGAACGACGAATTCGCCGGGGCCCCGAGCGGCATCGCGCTGACCAACGACTCCGCCATCCAGGTGGCGCAGAACACGTTCACCGGTGCCGGCCCGGTGGTCATCGGAGGAGCGGTGGGTTCGCTCAGCGTCAACGACAACTCCTTCACGGCGACCGCGACGCTCTCGGTGTCGGCGGCCGCGGGTGCGGGAGCGCAGTTCACGATAACGTCCAACGAATTCCGGAACGACGTCAACCCCCTCACGATCTCGGGCTGGACCGGGGGCGCGGTGACGGAGAACTCGATCGCGACGTGGAGTGGGAGTGCGGGGATCTTGGGGACCGGGCTCATGAGCACGTCGTTCGACGCGAACGTCGTTTCGGGCGGTCCCGCAGCGGTACCGGACCTTGCCTTGGTGGGAAGTGACGGGACCTTTGTCACGGGCAACACCCTCG
>JBEKEW010000155.1:0-3750 GCA_050013635.1 Thermoplasmata archaeon
CGGCGGCCTCGTGCTGGTCGACCAGCACGCGGCGAGCGAGCGGCTGCTCTACGACGCGCTCCTGCGGGAAGGGAAGCTGGCCCGCCAGGAACTGGTCGAACCGATCACGGTGCATCTGACGGTGACGCAGCGGGCCGCTCTCGATGCCTACGCCGACGCGGTCCGTTCCGCGGGGTTCGAGGTCGAGCCGTTCGGGGGCGATGCCCATCGGCTCCGGTCGGTACCGGCGTGGAGGGGGTGGCGGGCCCGGGCGGAGGGGCTCGCCACGATGCTCGACGAGCTCGCCGCGGGCGCCCGCCCGACGGTTCCGGACGGAGCGGCCGAACGGACCGCGGCGTCCATCGCCTGCCACGCCGCGATTCGCGCCGGTGATCCGGTCGCGCCGGCGGAGATCGCCCGGGTCCTCGATGCCCTGTATGAAGGGGCCGAGGCCGTGTATGCGTGCCCGCACGGACGACCCGTCCTGCTCCACATCCCCCGATCGCGGCTCGATCGTTGGTTCCTGCGATCCGGCGCATGAGCCGGACCCCGCCGCGCTCCGAGCACGCGCTCGTCGGGCCGGTGCGCCGTCATCTCGAGGCGCTCGGGTTCCAGGTCTGGGCGGATCCCGACGGGCGGGATTACTTCGACGTGGTGGCGATGCGCGCGGAGGAGGTCGGGCTCGTGGAGCTCAAGATCGCCGACGGACCGCGGGTCTTCCGCCAGGCGCTTCGCCGCCGGGCCTGGGGCGATTGGGTCGCGGTCGCCGTCGCCTCCGAGCGCAGCGCCGAGCGGCTGGTCCGGCTCCGGACCACCCCGCTCGCGCGACGCGTGGGGGTCTGGCTCGTCCGGGACGACCGGGTCGAGGTGCGTCGTGCCAGCCAGCCCTGGTCGGGCCCCGAGGCGTCCTACGCCGGCGAGCGCCGGGCCTTTCGGGCGATCCTGGAGCAGCTCGCACGCGGCGCGATCCCCTCCGGGGTCGGATGGGAAGGCGTCCTCCGGATGGTGCGACGCGCCTCGGGCGGACGGGGTTTCGCGGAGTACACGATCGAGGAGCTCACCGAGCCCGGAGACCCGCGGTCGGGGAACGCGTCCGACGTCACAACAGACGGATCGCTTCGAGATTGTACGGGACCCGGCTCTCCAGATTGAAGCGCTTGTGCAGGCTCGAGGAGAGGTCGAGCGACTTGGACTCCTCGCCATGGTTCAGGATGATCCGCTGCGGCCGCGGATCGAGGGACGCGACGAAGTTCATCAACTGGACGCGGTCGGAGTGGCCCGAGAACCCTTCGATCGTGGCCAGCTCCATCCGCACGGGCACTCCCGCTTGGCGGGGTCCCTCCACGAACGTCGCCTCGGAGAGCCCGCGCTGGAGGCGCCGGCCGAACGTCCCGTCGGCTTGGTAGCCGACGAACAGGAGTCCGTTGTTATCGTCCGGGGCCCAGGCGCGGAAGTACTCCATCACCGGCCCCCCGCTCATCATCCCCGACGTCGCCAGGACGATGCACGGCTCCTTCGAATCGAGGATCCCCATCCGCATCGTGGAGGAGTCGACCCGGTGGAAGATGTCGGAGAGGAACGGGTTGTCGCCCTGCTGGAAGATCTGCGTGCGCAGCTGGCTGTTCAGGAACTCCGGATACGCCGTGTGGATCGCCGTCGCCTCGAAGATCATCCCGTCGAGGTAGACGGGGACCTGCGGGATCTTCCCCTCCCGCATCTTCTCCTCGAGGACGAGCATGACCTCCTGGGACCGGCCGACCGCGAACACGGGCACGATCAAGTGGCCGTGGCGCGAGAGCACCTTGTTCACGAGGTGCGTGAAATCCTCCGTCGCCTGCTGGCGGGTCGGCTGCACGTCGCGGAACCCTCCGTACGTCGACTCGAGCACCAGCGTCTCGAGGCGCGGGAAACGGTTCGTCGCGGGATTGAACAGCCAGCTCCGTTCGAACTTGATGTCCCCGGAGTAGGCGAGGTTGTGGTCCCCGTCGCCCATGTGGAAATGACAGATCGACGAGCCGAGGATGTGGCCCGCGTTGTGGAGGGTGAGGCGCACGTCGGAGGAGATGTCGGTCGTCTCTCCCCAGCGCAACGGGATCACGCGCTGGACCAGCTCGCGCACGTGCGAGGAGTCGTACAGTCCCTTCCGGGCCTCCTGGTTGACGACCTTGATCGCATCGAGGAGCATGAGCGTCATCAGATCCCGCGTCGGAGCCGTGCAGTAGATCGGCCCTTTGTAGCCGTACTTCAGCAGGACCGGAACGAGCCCGACGTGGTCGAGGTGCGCGTGGGTGATGACGACGGCGTCCAGCGAGTCGAGCGGGAGGAGCTCCGGAGCGCTGAAGTACGGCGTCCGATCGGAGCCGGGATCGAGCCCGCAGTCGATCATGATCTTCGAGTTCTGGCTGGAGAGCAGGTGGGAGCTCCGCCCGACCTCCCGATACCCACCGAGGGCCGTGTTCCGCACCCACAGCTTCTCGGGAAGGCGATCGCGCGCGATGCGGACCCCGACCTTCTTCAGGAAGGTGCGCCGTTCGTCGAACACGTTGCGCAGATGGATGCGTACCTCCTCGACCGTCTTCGAGGGGATCGGGGGGGTCCGGACCACCGTCGGGATCCAACCGATCCGTCGCTTCAGGTCGTTGAGCGTCGAACCGCCCCGGCCGATCGCGGCGCCGGGGTTCGACGCCTCGATCGAGACCTCTCCGGTCTCCGGCTCGAAGAACAGCTGGGTGATCTCGGCCTCGGGCGGGATCGTCTCCCGGATCAGCTTCTCGGCTTCTTTCGGGTCGATCAGGCTCGCCGGATCGCTCCGCACCAGGACGCGTCGGTGCAGGCGCTGGGCGATCTGCCGCAGCAGATCCCCTCCCGAGAGGAAGGAGTCGAGCTGCTTGGTGTACAGCACGATGTGAGGGCCCTCGAGCTCGATGTCGGTGACGACCACCGAGTCGGGGAGCACTTCTCGCAGTGCCTCTTTCGTTTGCTCTATGAGCGAGTCGAAACTCATCTACTTCGGAAAGGGTTCGGGGGAAATGGTTCGGGCGCGATCCCGCCCACGCGCGAGTTACGCGAGGACCGGAGGCAACGGGATCTTCAGCGCCTTGAGGCGCTTATTGATTTCGTCGTCGGAGAACTCGTGGTACTCCTTGCTCGTGATCGAGTGAACGAGGTACCCGTCTCCGCTCGCGCTGTCGCGCTTCATCGCGACGGTGAGCCCGCGGAGGGCAACGTCCACCCCGTCGGATACCGTCAGCTCGCGCGAATACGCCTCCTCCAGAACGCCGTAGGCGAACGTCGAACCGCTGCCGACCGAGACGTACCGGTCCTCGATCGAGCCACCGGCGGGGTCGACCGAGAAGACGTGGCCCCCCTTCGCATCGGTGCCGCCGAGGATGAGCCAGGCATAGAACGGGAACATCCGGTTCCCCGAAAGGATGTTCGCGAGGAGCGTCGCCGCGCCCTCCGCGCTGAGCTGACCGTTGCGTCGCAGCCGGTAGAGCGAGACCTCGGCCTTGAGGTATCGGGTCAGGGTCTGGGCGTCGCCGACCAGGCCCGCGATCGTGATGCCGATGTTCTGGTCGATCTTGAACAGCTTCTGGGTCTGCTTGTTCGCGATGAGGTTCCCCGCGGTCGCCCGGCGTTCCGTGGCCAGGACGACCCCATCCTTGCAGACGAGCCCGATCGTCGTCGTGCCCTTGAGCAACCGATCCTCATCCAACGCGCTGACCCTGTTCTGCATCGATCGACCTGCCCTTAAGGTGGGGAATACGCCCG
>JBEKEW010000156.1:0-3742 GCA_050013635.1 Thermoplasmata archaeon
TACGTCGGGAGGATCGGGACGACCACAGCGATCCCGACGATGAATAGGCTCGCCGTGAGGGCACGTGCCTGCGGTAGGGAAATCGATCCTTGGACGAGGGGCCGGTCGGGATGGTTCGTCCGATCGGTATCGATGTCCCTCACGTCGTTGAGTACGTTGCCCGCGGCGGTGATGCACGCGGTCGAGATGGCGGCGAGCAGGACCGCGATCCAGAACGAGGCCGGTAGCTGGATGCCCGATCCGGCGGCCGCGAGCCCACCGACGATCACACCGGCGAACGAGACGATCAGGTTCCCGGCGCGGACGATCCTCAGCCAGGGATTCACACCCCGATTGGCCCCGGGGACGGCTTAATCATATCGCCCTTCCGGCGAAGGTACGCCCCGGCGTTACCCGTGCCCTCCGGTTCCTCGTCGGAGGGTCGCCGGCGGGGAAACGGTCGCCGGCCTAGCAGGTGACCGACTGCGTTTGGGGAGATCCCAGTGCGGCCCCGGTGTCGGCGTAGTACGCGGCGACGAACATGGTGCCGGGGCCGCTCGTCGCCGTCAGACCGCACGTCGAGTACTCCACTCCCCAGAACGGTTCGTTCAGGGTGGAGCCCGACGGGCCGAGCAGGACGTACGCCTGCATCGCTCCCGAGTGGGCCTGCAGGAAGGCAGAGCCCCCGTTCGCGTTCGCGTACGCCCCCACGACGGTCGAGTCGATCACCGGTAGACCGACGATCGATCCGAACCCGGCGAACGAGGAGGTGCACGAACCGGTGGCCACGATCGCAGGGAGGGCGGATCCTCCTGTGGAAACGATGAACAGCGCGTCCCCGGACTCATTGGTCGCGATGAACAGCCAGGTCGCCACCTCCCCGGTGGCCGTTCCGGACGGGGTGCCGGCGAACGTGACGACGAGCGAGCTGCCGCACGCCGGTGTGTACGTGCAACCGCTCTCGACCAGCGACCCGAGGTTCGAGATCGATATGGTGGCCGACAGGCCGATGCCCTCCGCCCCGATTACCGTCCACGGCCCGCCCGTTGCGTTCATCGCCGCCGCCTCGCCGGCGGGAGACGTCTGGCTGAAGGAGAACGGAGTCCCCGTCGTGCCCGAGCCCGTTCCCGGAGAGCTCAGCGCCCCGGTGAAGACGAGGATCCCGACCAGCAGGATCACCACTACGACTACCGCGGCGACGGCGATCCCCACGCGCTTTCGCGGCGGCGGGGTAGGCGGGACCGGAGGGCCGGCCGTGGACTCCACGGCGGGAGGGACCGCGCCGATCGGTGGGGTCTCCATCGTCGGATCCGCCGGTGGGGGCGCTCCCACCATCTCCGGGACTCCGGGCATCAAGTCCCATGAGCGAGCCCCGTCTATCAGGACCCTTTGAGAACAGGCTCCGGCGCGACTCGTAAACCGAGCGGGCGCTGTGCCGGGCTGCGATGGGCCGGTCCGGAGGTCGAAGGAGGTCCTTCGCCCGACCGCTCATGGCCTACCACCCGATCACCCGCCTTCGACCAGGACAGATGGGGTCCACACGCACGCAGGATCGGAGGCGAGGGGGTCACCCGAGGCGGCATATGCCCTCGCCCGACTTCCCCCGCATACCTCCCGTACGGGGCAGACTCCGCACACGCCCGTGAACGCCCTTCGTCGAATCTGTCGCAGGAGTTCGTGGGTCCGGTAGATGGCAGGCAGATTCCCATCCTTGACGTTCCCCAGCGCGAAGGGCAGGAGCCCTCCCGGGTACACCTCCCCGTCGTGGGCTACAAAGAGGATACCGTCCCCGTCGAGAGTACCCGTAGGTGCCAGGCTCGACGGCAGGTTCGGCGCGCCCTCTGAGGCAATCAGGTCCGAGCGAAGAGGACGGTACAGCCCGTCGTCCCAATAGTCGCCACGATCCTCCCGCATCCGGAGGACGCGCCGCAGGAAGGGGGCCTCCACAGCGCGAACCGCGATCCCGTACCGGGAAGCGTCGTAGAGGAAGTTGCAAACGCTTTCGCACGCGACGGCCGGCAGGTCGTGCACATCCTCCTCGGCTCCTCGGCCGACCTTGATGAGGAAGAAGAGTTCCCAGGCACGGACACCGAGCCCCCGGAGGATATGGAAGATTCCGGGGAGCTCCTCCACGTTCTCGAGCATGACCATGGTGTTGAGCTGCACGCGCAACCCGAGATCCCGGGCCTCTGCAACGGCTTGCAACGTGTGCTCGAAGGCACCAGGCTGCCGACGGATCGCGTCGTGGGTTTCTGGGCGGGAACCGTCGAGGCTGAAGGAGAGAGCGGATGCGCCCGCGCCGGCCAGCTGCGAGATCACATCGCGGGTCAGCCCGCTGGAAACCGCAGGCGACACGCCGAAGTGCAACCCGAGGCCCCGGGCGTACGAGAGGAGATCGAAAAGGTCCCGACGCCGCAACGGATCGCCTCCGGTGAAGATCACGGTGGGAAGGCGGTCGCCGAAGGTGGCCACTTGATCCAGGAGCCGCCGTCCCTCGTTGGAGGACAGTTCGCCCGGGAGGGGATCCGGTATCGCGGAGGCCCGGCAGTGGACGCAGGACAGGGGGCAGGCCCGGGTCGTTTCCCAGAAGAGGAGGAGCGGCGCCTGGGAATAATCTGGGGGACGTCGCTCCGGCCCGGCCCCGTGACCGTGGGTCACGCGATCGCCTCCTGCGAGAGGACCCGCTCCGTGGAGAGAAAGGAGGAGACGCCTCGGGCGGCGCGATCCGCGTCCTCGATGCAATCGGGGATGCCGATGCCTCGATAGGCGCTGCCCGCCAGGAAGAGGCCCGGCACCGCGGCCCGCGCGGACTCGATAGCGGCCACTCGGTCCGCGTGATGGACCTCGTACTGGGGATGGGCCTGCGGCCATCGATGGACCTGCGTGAATTCGGGGCGTCCGCGAAGGCCCAGAAGGGGCGTCAGCTCCTGAACGGCCAGCTCTGCGAGGGGGCCATCGGGTCGATCCAGGACGGACGCCTCTCGCACTCCGCCGTAGAACGAGCGCAGTAGGACGTGCCCGGGGGGAGCCCGCCCCTCGAACTTGGAGGAGACCCAGGTGCACGCCTTGAGGTGAACACCTTCCGTCCGCGGCACCAAGAATCCGGACCCGTCCAAGGGTCGACATGCATCCGCGGAAAAGGCCAGAGAGACCACGGCGGAGGACGCGTAGGGGAGGGTGCGCAGCGCGTCGGCGAGCCTTGGTTCGAGCGTCTCGAGGAGTTGCGCGGCGACGTGAGCGGGGGTGGCCAGGAGAACGGTTTCCGCGCGGAGAACGCTCCCGTCGTCGACAGGGATCTCGAAGCCCCCACGCGTTCCTCGTTCGACGGTGAGGGCCTTCGTGGCGAGCTTGCACTCCACACCGGGAGTCTGTGTCACGAGGGCGTCCACAAGCTCCGACATACCGTTTCGGAACGTGGCAAACGGCCCCGCCGGGAGTTTTGGATCTCGGGGAGGGCGCGACCGCCCAGCCGCCCGCAGGCCGCGGAGGACGCTCCCGTGCTCCCGCTCGTACGTGAGGAACTGAGGCAGGAGACTCGACATGCTGAGCCGCTCCGGGTCCCCGGCGTGGATTCCCGCGACGAGGGGATCGGCGATCTGCTCGAGGGCCTCTCGGCCCAATCGCCGACGGACGAAGGAGGCGAGGCTCTCGTCCCCACGCTCCCGTCGCGCAGGCACGAGGGGTTCCAAGGCGAGGCGAGCCTTGCCTCGAATGGAGAGGAGGGGGCTTTGGATCATCGGGCCCAGGCGGGGCGTAGTCAGGA
>JBEKEW010000157.1:0-5390 GCA_050013635.1 Thermoplasmata archaeon
AGGGTGGCATCGGTCGTGAGCGTCGCGTTCCAGAACTGGACCGTCCCTTCGTCATGGAACGTGTAGATGTGGCTCAGTCGTTGCATCGGGGTCCCGGAGTCCGAAACGTACTGACGGATCGAGAGGGTGATGTTCCGAACGATCAAGATCCCGCCGGGAAGCACCGTCACGTTCCCGGATTGGACGTACGTGCTCCCGTGGACCGACTGTTCGATCACGCACGGACCCGTGCCCGGACCTACGACCAGATCGCCCGGAGCGGAGGGAGAAGAGCCGCACGCCGCCGACGACGGGGAGGCTCGGACGGGCCCACTTGGGGTCTCCGCGCGGATCGACCTCGCAGGCGGCGTGGACGCGGCCGGGACGAACAGGAGCGAACTCGCCACCAGGAGGACGACGAGCGCGACGACCTCGAAGCGCGCCGGGCCGGATCGGGCCCACCACGCCCCCGGTCTGGTCGTACAGACCCCAGTCACGGCCGCATCGAGGGTTCGCCGGCCTTTGAGACCTTCTCCCGGGGGTCGCGCGCCCCGTGGCGGGCCTCGACAGACGCTCAGCGGCCCGGGATCTCCACCACGATCTTGCCGAAGAGGTCGGCGCCATCGAAGCGGCGGAATGCCGCGGGTGCCTGCGCCATCGGATAGATCGAATCGACGACCGGCTTCAATCGACCGCCGGCGAGGTGGCCCAGCACTTCGCTGAACTCCCGGAAGTTGGCCATCGTGCTTCCGCGGATCGACGCTTGGCGCCAGAAGAGCGTACGGAGGTCGATCTCCACTAGCGGTCCGGTCGTCGCCCCGATGACGACCACACGACCCCCGCGCGCGAGGGCCCGCACGGACCTCGACACGGTGGAGGCGCCGTTGGAGTCGAGGACCACGTCCACCCCCCGTTTCTCGCTCCACTGCCAGAGGACCTTGTCGAGCGGACGATCGGCATCGAACGAGAGCGCGACCGCACTCCCGAGCGCGGCGGCCCTCTCGGCCTTCTCGCGGGAACGCGAGGCCACGGCGACGCTCGCTCCGAGGAGCTTCGCGATCTGGACCGCCGCGGTCGACACCCCTCCTCCCGCGCCCACGATCGCGACCCGATCGCCCGGCCGAACTCCCCCGATGGTGGAGAGCGCGCGCCATGCCGTCTCGAACACGAGCGGGGCCGCGGCGCTCTCCGCGAAGGAGAGGCGCTCGGGCTTGGGATGCACGTTGCGTCGGGGGACCACGACGAACGTGGTGACGCTGCCTTGCGTGTGCTCTCCGAGGATGCGGTAGTCGCGGCAGTGCGCCTCCTCTCCCGCGCGGCAGGCGTCGCAGGTCCCGTCCGGGATACCGGGGTTGATCACGACGTTCGATCCGACCGGGAGATCATCGACCCCCGCTCCGAGCGCGTCGACCGATCCGGCGGCGTCGGAGCCGAGCACGTGAGGTCGCTCGATCGGCACGCCCGGGATCCCTTCGAGGGTGAATCGATCGAGCCGGTTGAACGCGGCCGCTCGGACCCGGACCCGTACCTCGCCCGGGCCCGGAGTGGGCTCGGCGATATCTACGAACCCGATCCGGTCGAGGCCGCCGTGTTCGGCAAATCCGAATCCGTGCATGCAGGTCTCACCGGGATCCCGTGCGTTCCCAGCGCGTCCCCGCCGTGTCGTCCTCGAGCTGGACCCCCGCGGCCCGCGAAATCCCCCCGGGTGCGTGCGCGCGCCCGGGCGTCGATGGCGACCGCGACGACCTGGGCGAGGTCGGTCGAGGCGCTGGACTCGACCTCCTCGAAGAGCCCGAGCGTCTCCTCCACCCAGCGGTACGGGGCGGCGAGGGTCCCGAGCGCCCCGCTCGAGAGCTTCTCGAGGCGCGGCAGCCACTCCGCGACCTGATGGCCCCATCCGAACAGTTGCGCGATCACTTCGCGCGTCTGGAAGTCGTTCGCCAACGTCTCATCGAGGCGATCGACCAGGTTGGCGGAGGCGGCGGTGAGCTCCTCGGGGAGCTCCTCTCCCACGCGTTCGGGGGCCTCTTGATCCCACAGCGCCCGTACCCGACGGTACGGCAGGGAGAGCCGAGCGTACGCTTCGCGGGCCGCCTCCAGGCTCTCGCCGCGGACGAAGTCGAGCGGGCTGCGGTAGTGGGCGTTGAGGTAGTAGAATCGCAGGACCATCGGGCCGAACTCGTCCAACGCCTGGGTGAGGGAGTAGACGTTCCCGAGCGATTTGGACATCTTCTCCCCGCCCATCGAGAGAAGGCCGGCGTGCATCCAGAAGTTGACGAGCGGGGCGAGCCCGGTCGCCGCCTCCGCCTGGGCGATCTCCGCCTCGTGATGCGGGAACTTCAGATCGAGCCCGGCTCCGTGGATATCGTACCGCGCTCCGAGCAGCCGGACCGTGATCGCGGTGTCCTCGATGTGCCAGCCCGGTCGGCCGGGGCCCCAGGTGCTCTCCCAGCTCGGCTCCCCGGGCGTCGCCGCCTTCCAGATCACGAAGTCCTCCGGAGCGCGCTTGCTGCCGTCGATCTCCAGCCGCGCCCCGGGCCGGAGCGCCTCGACCTTCTGGCCGGAGAGCTTCCCGTACCCGGGGAACTTCGCGACCTCGTAGTAGACGGATCCGTCGTCGGTGCGGTAGGCGTACCCCTTCTCCACCAGCTGGCCGACCTGCTCGAGGATCTCGGGGATGTAATCGGTCGCGTGGGGGTAGTACTGGACCGATCGCACGCCGAGCCGCTCCATCGCAACGCGCCACTCCCCGAAGTGCCGGTCCGCCAGCGCGAACGGATCGACCCCGAGCTCGCCCGCCCGGCGGAGCAGTTTGTCGTCGAGGTTCGTAACGTTCTGGATGTAGAACAGGCGGTACCCCCACCGAGTGAGCGCCCGCGCAACAACGTCGAACACGACCGCCACGCGGGCGTGACCGATGTGCGCCTCGTCGTACGGGGTGAGTCCGCAGACGAACATGCCGACCCGCGGAGGGAAGCGGGGGACGAACAGCCGGCTCTCTCGGGAGAGCGTGTCGTAGATCGTGACGCGACGCATCGTCTACGCCGCCTTCAGACCGGCCCGCACGTCGTCCGTGAGGTCCTCAAGATCCTCGATGCCGCAGGAGAGACGCACGAGACCGTCCCGGACCCCGTGGGCTTCGCGCTCCCGGCGGGGAACGCTCGCGTGCGTCATCGACGCCGGATGCTCCACCAGCGACTCCACTCCTCCGAGGCTCTCGGCGAGCGTGAAGATCCCGAGCGCCCGCATGAAGCGACGTGCCGCCGGCGCGCCCCCGGTCAGTTCGAAGCTGATCATCCCACCGAACCCGTCCATCTGGCGGCGGGCGAGCGCATGCTGGGGATGGCTCTTCAGACCGGGATAGTGGACGATCCGGACCTTGCGGCTCCGTTCCAGGAGCTCGGCGACGGCTTGGGCGTTCGCCCCATGGGCCCGCATGCGGACCCCGAGCGTGCGCAGCCCGCGCAGGACGAGGTAGCAGTCGAACGGGCTAGGAACGGCGCCGGCCGCGTTCTGGATCCACGCGAACCGCTCCCCGAGCGGCGCATCGCGCAGCACGAGCGCTCCCCCGATCACGTCGGAGTGGCCGCCGAGGTACTTCGTGGTCGAGTGGAGCACGATGTCGGCTCCGCGCTCGAGCGGGCGCTGGAGCGCGGGGGAGGCGAACGTGTTGTCGACCGCGAGCAGCGCCCCCGCCCGGTGCGCGAGCCGGGCGACCGCGGCGAGGTCGACGATCCGCATCAACGGGTTCGTGGGGGTCTCGACGTACACGAGATCGGTCGGTCCGGCGGCCAGCGCGGCGCGCAGCGGTCCCAGATCGGTCAGATCGAGGTACTCGACCTTCAAACCGAACTGGCGTCGGTGGTGCTCGAAGAGGCGCCACGTACCGCCGTAGAGATCATCGACCGAGACGATCCGGCGGCCCGTCCCGTAGTTCTCCAAGAGGCTGACCAGCGCCCCAAGCCCGGAAGAGAAAGCGAGACCGCGCACCCCCCCCTCCAGGTCCGCGAGCGCACGCTCCAGAACGTCGCGCGTCGGGTTCGCCGTGCGACCGTAGACGTAGCCACGGTTGCGGTTCGGAGCGAATTGGGCGAACGTGCTCGAGAGGTAGATCGGTGCGTTGACCGCTCCCGTCGCGGAGTCGGGAGGCTGGTGCGCGTGGATCGCTCGGGTGTCAAATCGCATCGCTGCCTCCGGCCTCGGAGAGGAATACCAGCAGATCGTGGCGGGTCAATAGGCCGATGGGGGTCCCCGTCGCCGCGTCCCGGATGAGCAACGCCCGTTCCTCCTTCAGCCGATGGAGGACCGTCGCGACGGGGGTGTCGGCGCCGATCTCCGGGAACGGGGGGAGGAGAACGGATGCGACCGTCCGTTCGACCACGGTCTCATCCTCGAGCATGCGGCGCAGGATCTCCTCCTCCTGGACGCTCCCCAGGTTCTCCCCCGAGGAGAGGATCGGCATCTGCGAGATCCCGTGGTGGCGCAGTTGGCCGAGGGCGTCGCGGACCCGGGTCGTGCGCTCGGCGGTGACGAGGGCGGGGACCCCCTTCTTCCGCGCCAGGAGGGTACGGGCGGTGGCCCCCGGATCGAGGAACCCCTTCTCCCGCATCCAGTCGTCGGAGTAGAACTTGGATAGGTACCGATCTCCCGAGTCGGGGAGGAGGACCACCACCGTCGCCCCCTCGGGCACGGGGCGCGTCGCGAGCCAACGGATCGCTCCCACCACCGCCGAGCCGGACGACCCTCCGACGAAGAGCCCCTCCTCGCGTGCGATCCGACGCGCCATCGCGAACGACTCGGCGTCGTTGACCTCGACGAAGTCGTCCATGTACTGGAAGTGGATCGACTTCGGGACGATGTCCTCCCCGATCCCCTCGACCAGGTACGGGATCGCCTTCGTCAGCTGCTTGGTGCGGAAGTAGGTCCCCAGGATCGACCCCGCGGGGTCCACCGCGACGATCCGGACCCCGGGGCGGTGCTCCTTGAAGTACCGGCCGATCCCGCTCATCGTGCCTCCGGTTCCGACCGTCCCGATCACCGCGGCCAGCGCCTCGCCGCCGTCGCGGTCGATCTCGGGGCCGGTCGCGCGGTAGTGCGCCGAGGGGTTGTCGTCGTTCTCGTACTGGTTGGGGTAGTAGGCTCCCGGGATCTCGGCGGCGAGGCGACGGGCGACCGAGTAGTGGCTCATCGGGTGGTCGGGCGGCAGTTGGCTCGGGGTGACGACGACCCGTGCGCCGTAGGCGCGGAGCAGCCGGATCTTCTCCGAGCTCATCTTGTCCGGGATCACGAACACGCTCCGGTAGCCGCGGACCGCGGCGACCATAGCGAGCCCTACACCGGTGTTGCCGCTCGTCGCCTCGACGATCGTCCCCCCCGGCTTGAGGAGGCCCTTGCGCTCGGCGTCGTCGATC
>JBEKEW010000158.1:0-3725 GCA_050013635.1 Thermoplasmata archaeon
CACGAGATGGCCCGGCTCGGTGCGCAGACCGACGGCGAGGACGACCATCGCCAGCGTCAGGAGCAGCAGCAGGCCGGCCGCGATGACGTGGACCGCACCGATCCACGTCGCGGGCGTCACCAGGCACGACGGGAACTGGGCGCAGGATGCGCTCTCGCCGGTGCTGCCGAGGACGATGAGGGTCGCCGCCACCAGGCCGGTCCCGACCGCCGTGAGCGCGACGACGTAGAGAACGTGGGCCCGCCGCCCGGGAGATGCCATGGAAGGTCCCGGGGAGCGCCGCGGCCGCTTAACACGGTGCCATCGCTACGGGAGGGCCGGTCCGGTGAGCCCCAGGGCCCGGCGGCCCTCCTCCGTGAGGGCTCGGTCGACGTGCTCGAGCGGGACGTAGACGAACGAATCCGGCGCCAAGGCGATCCGGCGGAACTCGAACCCCTGTTCGCGGAACTCGGTCCCCTCGGCGGCCGCTTCCACGGCCGTCCCCGCCTCGCGGGGGCCCGGTCGGACCCCGTCCGGGGCCAGGAACAGCAGGTCCGCCCCGATGTCGAGCACGACGGACGCGCGGGGCACGATCACCCGCAGATGGATCAGGTGGGGCCTCAGCCGGCTCTCGCTCTCGGTCTCGGTGCGCGTGAAGACGACAAACTCGACCCCGTCCACCGTCGCCACCCGATCGTAGGAGAACGACTTATGTCGGAACTCGAGGATATTGACCTCGAAATCGGACGGTTCCAGCATCCGTGCGAGGAGCCCGGCTCGCTACATAACGGAGGGCGGGGGATGAATCGCCGACTCGCGCACCGGGCCCACCGCCGCCCGCCCCTCGGTAACCCTAATATGCCATGGAGGCACCGCGAGCCCGCTCGGATTGGGGTGCGATGAAACGTAGCTCGCGCGCATGGAAGAAGCGCGGCCACATGCGGTGGAAATGGCGCAAGAAGCGGATGCGCCGCCGCATGAGGGCCCAGAAGATGCGTAAGCAGTAGGGGCCGCGCGGCCCGGACTGCAACCGGATCCGTCCCTTCGGGGGCGGATCCCTTCCCCCTTTCCCGTACCGATCCTTACCAATCGAGACGGGCGAGCTTGCGCGCTTCTTTCGTGGCCTTCTTCCACTCCTTGTAATGGTCGCGGCACAGGGGCGCCCGGCGCCCCTTCTCCGGCAGCTGGGGGAACGCCTTGCGCGCCTCCGTCAGGGCGAGGTTGCGCTCGGCCGCGCCCCCGCAGCCGGGCACGAGGCAGACCCCGGCGCTCTCCTCGGGACTCATCGGCGGCCGCGCTCCTTCAGGACCTCCACGACCAGGTCCGGGATCTCGAAGGGGAATCGGCCGACGCGGGCGCCCGCGGCCTCGAGCGCGGCCTGCTTCGACTGCGCCGTCCCCTTCCCGCGCGAGATGATCGCCCCCGCGTGACCCATCCGCTTTCCGGCAGGGGCGGCTCGCCCGGCGATGTAGGCGACGACGGGCTTGGTGAAATGGTGACGGAGGTACTCGGCCGCATCCTCCTCGGCCGTCCCGCCGATCTCGCCCACCAGCACGAGGAGGTCCGTGTCGGGATCGTCCTCGAACCACGGTAGAGCATCGACGAAAGAGGTGCCCACAACGGGATCGCCCCCCAGGCCGATGCACGTCGACTGTCCGAGACCCCGCTCGCGGATCCCGTTGACCACCTCGTAGGTCAGGGTCCCGCTGCGGCTCACGACGCCGATCCGCCCGGGGTGCAGGACGACGTTCGGAATGATACCGACCTTCGCCTTCCCCGGCGCGGCGACGCCCGGACAGTTCGGACCGACGATGCGCGCGCCCCGCTCCTTCGCGTAGTGGTACATCACGAGCATGTCGTGGAACGGGATGTGCTCGGTGACGATGACGACCAGGCGGATCCCGGCGTCCACCGCCTCCAACAGCGCGTCCTTGGCGAACGGCGCCGGCACGAAGATGCACGAGGCGTTCGCGGCGGTCCGGTCGACCGCCGCCTGGACGGAGTCGAATACCGGTACCCCTTCGACCTCGGTGCCGGCCTTGCCCGGCGTCACACCGGCGACGACCTGGGTGCCGAACAGCTTCATCTGACGCGTGTTCCCGGTGCCCTGGTGTCCGGTGATCCCCTGGACGACCACGCGCGTCTCGGTGGTGACGAGGACGCTCATGCGGGGCCTCCCGCCGGTGCGTCCCTCTGCGCCGCCGCTACGACCGACTGGGCCGATTCCTTCAGGCTCGACAGCGCGACGATCCCCGCCCGGCGCAGGATCTCGATCCCCTCCACCTCGTTGTTGCCCCGGATCCGGGCTACGAGCGGGAACCGCTGGGCCGCCGGGATCTCCGCCATCGCTTGAACGAGACCGTTCGCGACGGTGTCGCACCGGGTGACGCCTCCGAAGATGTTGAGGAACACGGCTCGCGGCTTCGCCTGGGCCATCAGGAGGAACGCCTCGGTCACCTTCGCCGCGTCGTCGGTACCTCCGAGGTCGAGGAAGATCCCCGGCCGGCCCCCGAACTCCATCAGGACGTCGAGCGTCGCCATCGTAAGACCGGCCCCGTTGGCGATCACGCCGATGTTGCCGTCCAGCTGGACGAACGCGATCCCCTTCTCGCGCGCGATCTCCTCCAGCGGGGTCCGGTCGTCGAGGATCTCCGAGTACTCCGGGTGCCGGAACGTAGCATCGTCCTCGATGATCACCTTCGCGTCCAGCGCGACCAGGGACTCCCCCACGAGGGCGAGGGGGTTGACCTCGATGAGCTCGGCGTCCTCGGCGTTGAACGCCTTCCACAGCGCATCGAGCAGGGTGGAGAGCGACCGGGCCGCCGCGCCGGAGAGCCCGAGGGACTGGGCCGCACGGCGCTTCTCGTACCCCGTGAGGCCCGGGAACGGGTGGATGGGCTGGCGGATGATCGCCGCGTCGTCTACGGACTCGATATCGACCCCTCCCTGGGGGCTCGTGAGCAGGATCGGCGTTCGCCCGCTCCGGTCGAGTGCGATCGCGACGTACAGCTCCTTCGCGATCGCGAGCTTCCCTTCCAGCAGGATCTCCCGGACCTTCTCTCCCTTGAAATCGAGCGCTAGGATCGCCGCGGCCGCGGTGCGGACCTCCTCCGGGGTCTGGGCGAACCGGACGGCCCCTCCCTTCCCACGGCCGCCCGCGAGGACCTGGGCCTTGATGACGCACGGGAGCGGAACGGTCCCGTCCCGGACCCACTGCTCGGCCTCGGACGGGCTCCGGGCCACACGTCCGGTGGGGAGCGGAACCCCGTACTTTCGGAAGATCTCCTTGCCCCTCCACTCGGCCAGCTTGACCATGTCCGCACCCCTCGACCGCGCGAGGGTTCCATCGTATTAAGGGCGATGGCGCCGGGGCGCCGCCCCCCCCGGGCGAGCGGCTCGGGAGGACCGACCGGCCTCCCGGTTGCTCAACTCCCTACCGACATCCTCCAGGAGCTTCGCGGCGAACGAGCGCTTCGGGCCGCGGATCCAATGTCGTCCACCTCCGGGGGGGAGGACGAGCGCGGTCGTTTCGGGGCTCCCCATCGTCGCGACGTCGTTCGCAACGACCCAATCGAGCCCGGCCTCGCGTTGCAGACGGCGGGCGGACTCCTCGAGCTCGGCCGCCGATCGGCCGACTTCCAGCTTGAATCCGACCAGGCGGGTCGGCCGCGGGGCGAGCCGGCGCAACTCGGGCAGTACTTTCGGCGCTCGCCGCAACTTCAGTTCGAGGCCCTCGCGGGTATGGG
>JBEKEW010000159.1:0-3719 GCA_050013635.1 Thermoplasmata archaeon
CGTCGTGGACCCGAGACGGCTCGAGATCGGCCGCCTCGCCGAGATGTACCTCGCACTGCGGCCAGGGACCGACATGGTGCTGTTCTCCGCGATGGCGAAGTGCATCCTCGATTCCGGCTGGGAGGACCGGGAGTTCGTCGAGACCCGCACCGAGGGGTTCGAGGCGTGGGCCGCGTCGCTCCAGCCGTTCACGCTCGAGTACGCCTCCGAAGTCACGGGGGTCCCGGTGGACCTGATCCGCCGGGCGAGCGAGACGTACGCGCGGGAGCGCCCCTCCTCGATCCTATGGACCCTCGGGATCACCGAGCACGAGAACGGCTCGGACAACGTCTCCTCTTTGGTGAACCTCGCCCTCCTCACCGGGAACGTGGGCCGCCCCGGAAGTGGCCTGAACCCGCTCCGGGGCCAGAACAACGTCCAGGGCGGGGCGGACATGGGGAGCACCCCGGGTAGCCTGCCGGGGTACCAGGCGCTCTCCGACCCGGAGGTCCGGAAGAAGTTCGAGGCCCGCTGGGGCCGGCCGCTCCCGGACGTGAAGGGCTGGAAGAGCACGGAGATGATCCCCCAGGCCCGGAGCGGCCGGATCCGTCTCCTGTACATCTCCGGGGAGAACTCCGTGCGCTCGCATCCTGACTCGGCGAGCGTGGCGGACGCTTTCCAGAAGCTCGACCTCCTGGTCGTGCAGGATCTCTTCCTCACGGAGACGGCCGAGTACGCGGACATCGTACTGCCCGTGGCCTCCTCCTTCGAGAAGACCGGCACCTTCACGAACATGGAGCGCCGTGTGCAGATGGTGCGACCGCTCTTCGGCCCGCCCGGGGAGGCGCGGGCGGACTGGGAGATCTACGCGGAGCTCGCCGATCGGCTCGGCTATCCGATGCGTTACGCCAACTCCGGCGAGATCATGGCGGAGATCTCGGACCTCCTCCCCTCCTACGCCGGCATCCGCCACGAGCGGCTCGAGTCGGGGGGGCTCCACTGGCCGATCCGCCGGGGGGAGCCGAACGGCGAATCGATCCTCCATGCTCAGCGGTTCGCCCGGGGCAAGGGGCGGTTCCGTCCGCTCTCCTGGACGGAGCGCGACGCGGACACGGCCCGGGAGTACCCCTACGTCCTCATCACCGGCCGGCAGCGGGAGCAGTACCACACCGGCACGATGACCCGACGCTCGCCGATCGCCGAGACGCTCTCGGAAGGACCGGTGGTCGAAATGAACACCGAGGACATGCTCCGGGACGGTCTGACACCCGGCGCGCGCGTCCGGGTGATCTCCTCCCAGGGGACGGTGGAGGCCAAGGTCGGCGCGAGCCCAGCCCTTCCCCGTGGCATGCTGTTCACCACCTTCCACTACTCCGAGCTCCCGGTGAACCGGCTTACACCGCCGACCCTCGATTCGATCACTAAGACACCGGCGTACAAGGACGCGAGAGTCCGACTGGCCCGGATTCCATAGACGGGATCCTAGCGGCCCGCTCCGCTCTCTCCCGCGGGCTCATCGACATTGCTACCTATCCGAGTGCCCTCCGCCCCGTCAGGGGAGGTGCTCAGCTGACTCTCACGGGCGTCGTGCTCGCCGGGGGCGACTCGCAGCGGTTCGGTTCGGACAAGCTCCGCTTCCAAATCGACGGACGCCCGATGCTCGCCCGGGTCGTCGATGTGATGCGGGAGGTCACAGACCGGGTCGTTGTCTCGGTAAGGGATCCCCGCATGGCCCGCCGGCTCACCGAGGCGGCCCCTCCCGGTGTGACGTGGTTCGCGGACCGGCCCGACCTGGGAGGGGCAGGCCCGGGGGCGGGGATGCTGACGGCGCTCGATCGCCTCGACGTCGGGGAGATCCTGTTCGCCCCGGGGGACATGCCCTGGCTCTCCCCCGAGGCGTTGCGCGAGCTCATACGGCAGGCGAAGGGCAAGGGGGCGACCTCCGCCGCCCCGATATGGCCGGATGGGTGGACCGAGCCGCTCGTCCAGTGGCAGCGCGTGACGCCGTGGAGGGGCAAGCTCGGTGCCCTACCGACCCGGGGGCGCCAGGGGACCCGGCCCACGGACCTCCTGAGAGGCGGGCGTGTCGTGGTCCTGTTCCCGGTGGCACTTCTCTCGGACGATCCTCGCTGCTTTTCCAATGTCAACGAGCCCGGAGAGCTCGGGGGTCGATCGGTCTCTGCCCAGGAGGGAACCAGGTCTCTCCCGAACGTCCGCTCGGTCAACGCGCGCCGGGCTTTCTGGGCGGCCGCCTCTGCATCCGCCCGGGAGGAGGCCGCGGTGGCTTCCCGATCATTCCAGAAGGAGGCGCTCCTCCATGCGCGGAGTCGGATCGCCCATCTTGCGGTCCACGCGCTGGAGGACGCCCTCCGGTGCGCGCGCGAGGCCGGCCTTGCCACGCTCCGGCTGGAGGAGCGACTCTCCGACGTGAAAGGGACCATGCATGCGCAGGGCGCGTCGACTCGGGTCCCACCGGGTTAGGGATCCTTCCCCGCAGATCGCCGTCCGGCGCGAGCGACTCCGGTTCGGGAACGTTGTCGGGGGGGCTCGTCGATCAGCTCGAGATGGTGGATCCCCTCCCGGCGCATGAGATTCCCTACCAGCTCCCACATATCCCCGATCGGTGCGACCCGGCCGTCCCCTCGCAGGGCGACCCGAAGGGCGCGGGCCGGAACTGACCGAGCGATCGTCGCGGCGATCGCGCCGGCCTCGTCGGGGTTCCGGACGACGAACCTTGGACCAGGGAACCGTCGCCGACGGAACCCCTCGATGAGAAGGACATCGACCGGAAGGACCGTGGCCAGATCCGTCGGGTCCCAGTTGGAGAACACCACGCACTCGTTGGAGGCGAACACGACGACCGAGCTGCCACTTCTCCGGAGGCGGTCGGTGTCCTTCCCCGCCACTTGAAGCGAATGATGCGAGTGCTTCAACACGGCGACGCGGAGGCCGCGACGGCGAAGGCGGCGGATCGCCCCCTCGAGCGTCCGGGTCTTCCCCGAGCCGCTCGGACCAATGACTTGAATCATCGTGGCCATGGGTCGAGCCTCTCCATCAGGCACGGGGTCAAGAATGCTTGTCCGTTTGGAAGCGGCCCGCCGTATCATCGAACGGACCCGGCTCCGCCGTCCTCGCGTCGTACCGCGCACCCTCGTTGAAGCGGTTGGGGGTCTCGCGGCCCGAGAGATCCAGGCGCGCCGGGACATCCCCGAGGCGGACGTCTCCGCCATGGATGGCTTCGCCGTGCGGGCCTACCGCGCCGACCGCCCCCGGCCCTATCTCCTCTGCGAGGCCGATCCGAGGTCCCGGGCCATCCGCCCACTCCAGGAGGGGCAGGCCATCCCAATCGCCACCGGTGCGAGGCTACCCCCCGGAGCGAACGCGATCGTGCGGATCGAAGCCACGCGGTCGGAGGGGGAGTTGCTTCGGACCCACGAACCGGTGCGGCCGGGCCAGGATGTCATGCCCCGGGGGGAATCGATCCGCTGCGGGGAGACGATCCTAGAGCGGGGGGAGCGGATCGATCCGTACCATCTGGGCGCCCTCCTCGCGGACGGCGTCCGGAGTCTCCCGGTCTACGATCTCCGGGTGGGTATCATACCGGTCGGGGACGAGATCCGCGGTTCGGGCACGACGCTACGCGGTACCGTCCCGGATCTCATCAGCCCCGTCATCGCCCGGCTCTTCGAATTCGCGAACGTCCGGATCCTCCCCTCCGTGAAGGACAACTCGGACCGACT
>JBEKEW010000160.1:0-3713 GCA_050013635.1 Thermoplasmata archaeon
GACCGTCTGGTTCACCGAGACGGTGGGGCACGAGCCGCCGGTCGCTCGGGAGCGCTGGTTCCTCCGAGGCGGCCGTACGTACCGATCGTGGGATCCCAGTCGCAGCAAGCTCGCCGGCGCCCTCGTCCACGATTGGCGCGGGGACGTGCCCGAGCCCGGGGAACGATGGCTGTACCTCGGGGCCGCGACCGGCACCACCGTCTCCCACGTCGCCGACCTCCTCGGACCGGAGGGGCGGGTGTACTCCATCGAGGTCAGCCTGCGGGCGTTCGGCCGACTCCTCTCGTTCGCCGAACGCTGGCCCAACGTCCTCCCGATCCTCGCCGACGCCCGGCGGCCGGAGCAGTACGCGGCGTTCGTCCCGCTCGTGGACGGGATCTACACCGACATCGCGCAGGCCGACCAGGTCGAGATCGCGCTCGCGAACGCCCGCCGGTACCTGCGCGGATCGGGGAAGTTCCTGCTCGCGCTGAAGACCTCGAGCATGGGCCGCGAGGCGAGCGCGGTGGAACACCTGCGCGCCGCGACCGAGGTGCTCGGCCGATCGTTCGATCTCGACCGGGCGGTCCATCTCGCGCCCCAGCACCGCGCCCACTACTTCCTCGGGGGTCGGCCCCGCCGCAGCCTCTTCGACGCCCCGAAGGGGGCTAGGTCCCCGGCTGGGTCCCCCGCGCGACGATCACGGTGACGACGTCCTCGTCCTGGAGCACGTGGTTCCGGCCAACGGTCTGCCCCGGGAACCGAGCGCTCGGACCCCAGATCTGAGCGGCCCGGAACGTCCGCTGAAGGTCCCCGGGCAGGCGGCGCACGAGATCGCTGATCGTGCTGCCGGTCCCCAGGATCACGGGCTCCTCCCGGTCGGGGGGTCGCCCCGGAGGCTTGACGTAGATGCGGAGGAACCGCAAGGCGCGGCCCATCTTCTCCACGAGTTCGTCCAGGCCCACCCGATCGCGGGCCGAGATGAAGATCGGGTCGAACGGGGCGAGGTCGGCGCGCAGCCGGGCACGGTCCGCCTCGCTGAGCATCTCGGCCTTGTTCACCGTGAGGATCGCGTTGATGTACACGCGGTTCCCCGCGAGCACGTCGATCAGTTGATCGGCGGTGGCGTCCTCGCGGAAGACGATCTGCCCGTTGTGGATGCCGAACTCGCGTGCGATCTCGGCGGCGATCCCGCCGGCGAGATGGGTCAGCTTCACCGTGCTCGCGATCGTGAGTCCGCCGCGGTCGTGGAGGGTGACCACGATCTTGGGGGGCCGGGTGTTGAGCCGGACGCCGCTCGACTCGAGCTCTTCGACCAGGGCGCGGAGGTTGGTGTGCTCGGGATCGACCATGAACAGGACGAGGTCCGTCGACCGGACCACCGACAGGACCTCGCGGCCGCGCCCGCGACCTTTCGCGGCCCCCGGAACGAGCCCGGGCATATCGAGGATCTGGATCGACGCTCCCGACCACCGCAGCATCCCCGGGATGATCGATACCGTCGTGAAATCGTAGGCCGCCGCCGCGCTCTCCGCCGAAGTGACCGCGGTGAGGAGCGTCGACTTGCCGACCGACGGATACCCTACGATCCCGACGGTCGCGTGTCCGCTCTTGCGGACGGAGTATCCGACGCCGCCGCCCCGGCTCTTCGCCCGGGCCTCCCGCTCGATGCGGAGCACCGCCAGCTTCGCCCGCAGGCGCCCGATGTGGCGTTGGGTCGCTTTGTTGTACTGGGTGTTGCGGATCTCGTCCTCGACCTCGGTGATATGTTCCTCGATCGATGACATCGCCCCGGGGTCCGTTCCCTTCGGCCGGTGGGACTCGACACCGTACTTGAGCCCTCCGAGGGTGGCAGATTCCACCGTTCGCGAGCATCGGAACGGACACGGACCGTTCCGGCGTACGTGAAGGAGTGCAGCAGGAGATCGGCGGACCCCGCTGGCGGTATCGCCCGCGGAGCTCGATGGAACGTCCGGAGGAGCTCGACCGGTTCCGCATCCGCCTCTCCGAGGCGCTACGGATCGGGCACGGCCTGGGGGTGGCGTTCCAGATCGAGTTCCGTTCGGGGATCGGAGGTGGGATCACCTTCTCGGCGAACGGTCCGGTCGCAGGGCGATGGTTCGGGCGCGTGGTGGCCGTCGCGTACGACCACCACCGGTGGATCCTATCGGATCCGCCGGCCCGGCGGGACCCGCGGCTGCTGAGGGTCGGGCTCCCGGTCCTCTCCTGGCCTCACCCGCTCCGTTCCGGCTTCGAACGGGGCAACTGGGGGGATTCGATCGCTCTCGGCATGGGAGCGCTCCCACCGGGGCTCGGGCTCCTCTGGTCCCTTCGGGCCGCCGCCACTCCGCATCCCAGGGTCCTGCTCGGCACCGTGATGCCGCCGGGCCCGACGTCACCGGGCGCTCTCGCTCGATCCCCGGGGTCCCTCAGCGACGTCGAGCGGCGCTGGCGGGATCGCTGGGAGGAACAGCAGCACGCGTTGCGCTGGGCGGCCACCGTCGCCCTCGTCAGCGGGCCCGTCGTTCCCACCCGTACCACCGTCGACCGCGCCGCCGAGGTCGTCCGGTCGGTGACCCGCTCCTCGGGGGGAAACGGGATCCGTCTCCGCGCGGCATCCCGCTGGTGGACGCCGCGACCCCCTCCCTTCGTCCTGACCGAACCGGAGCTGATCGGTCTCCTCCCATCTCCGGAGTGCGCGAGCCGTGACGTGCGCCCGGCGCCGGTGCACGTGCCGCGCGAACTCGTGCTCGGTCGCACCGACCTCGGAACCCCGCTCGAACTCCGTCTCGATCCCGACGAGGGTCGTCACCTCGCCGTGCTGGGGGAAACGGGGATGGGAAAGAGCACGCTCCTCACGACGCTGGCCCGGCAAGCCGGGGGTGCCCACGGGGTCGTCCTGTTCGACCCGGTCGGCGACACCGGCCGGGCGCTCCTAAGCGCGCTCGCTCCCGAGGCGCGTGCGCACGCGGTATGGGTCTCGCCCGCCGAGGCGCCGATCGGGCTCAATGCGCTCGCAGGGACCGAGGAGCACCGAGGGATGCCCCAGCCGCGGCAGATCGCCGATCTCGTCCAGGCGTTGCGACGCGTGCGTTCGGGTCGGTACGTCGAGAGCACCTACTGGGGACCCCGGATCGAGGAGATGGTGACGCGAGCGCTCCTCGCCGCGGGTACGCTTCCGGAGGGAACCCTTGCGGACGCGCTGGAGCTGCTCGAAGCGCCCGAGCGGGGTCGGTCCCCGATCGCCGGCGCGGCCGGCGCGGCATGGCGCGATCTCCGGAGTCGGACGCGAGAGCGGCCGGAGGAGGTGGACGGCGCCCGCCGGCTCCTCTACGAGATCGTCGGGAACCCGGTGCTCGCCCACCTGCTGTGCGAGCGGCGACCCCGGTGGTCGCCTTCGGAACTCCTCGTGGATGGGAGGATCACCGTCGTCACCGGGGACGCCGCACGGATCGGGGAGGGACCGGCGCGCCACCTCCTGTCGATGTACCTCGCGCTGTTGGGGTCGGAGATCCTGGCGCGATCCCGTCCCACGAAGACGTTCGTGATCCTGGACGAGGCCCAATGGTTCGGCCACGAGGGGCTCTCCGAGATGCTTCGGATCGGACGGCGTTTCAACGTGCATCTCGTCGTCGCCACGCAGGCGCTCGGATCGCTCAGCGAAGGAGTGCGCGAAGCGATCGGGACCAACGTCGCCGACTTCGTGCTCTTCCGCGGATCGTCCGACGATGCGC